>CACXFK010000183.1 GCA_902766945.1 uncultured Lachnospiraceae bacterium
CCCGGAAAATATACATCACTCGGTTCGCAAGAAATCCCATCGCGACGCCGGTCACAACGCCGGAGATCATCAGGACGGGCAGATAATAGACAAGAGAATACGAATGCAGCACGATCCCCGCCACAATCAGCTGACCGATATTGTGGCTCACGGCTCCGGCCGCGCTGACGCCGATCCTTGAGAACCGGTCCGCCTTCACAAGCAGCCACATCACCAGAAAGCTCAGGAGGCCTCCGGCAAGGGAATAGAGGATCGTCATCCCGCTTCCGAACATGAAGCCCGCAAGAAGGATCCGGCAGACCGAGACGGCCAGCACCTCCGCCGGCCGCAGATAATAGAGCCCGGTCAGCACAACGAGGTTGGCCAGTCCGAGCTTGATCCCCGGCACGCCGAAAGAAATCGGTATCAGCGACTCCACGTAGCTGAAAATCATCGCCAGCGCAATCAGCATGCCGCCATATGCAATTTTTCCGGCAGGCGTCTCTCTCATCCTTCAACCCACTCGATCTTCGCGTAGTCGGAAGTCAGCGCGTCCCGGAGGCCGTCGCTGGCAAGCAGCCTGCCTTCATCGGTCAGCAGGACAAATTCAAACCCGAACGCCTCGCCGTGCGCTTTCCAGAAGTCGACGGCTTTCTCCTCGCCCATGACAAAAAGCGACGTCGACAGGCCGTCGGCAAGCGTGCCGTCCGGGCTGACAATCGTCACGGACAAAAGTCCGCTCTCCGCCGGATACCCGGTTTCCGGGTCCAGGATGTGGTGATACGTCCGGCCATCCTCCTCGAAAAACCGCTCATACCCGCCGGATGTAATCACGGCCTGATCTTCGATCTCAACAATGCCCAGATACCGGCCGTCCTCTTCCGGCGTCTGGATCCCGACCTTCCACGGGCTGCCGTCCGGCTTTTTCCCAAGGGCCTGCACATTGCCGCCGAGGCTGACGATCGCGCTTTCGACGCCATTCTCCCGAAAGAGCTCCATCAGACGGTCCGACGTATAGCCTTTGGCGATTCCGCCGAAGTCGATCTCCATGCCATTTTTGTCAAATGTCACCCTCCCGGATGACGCGTCATACTCAATCGCGTCGGCGCCGACAACCCCAAGCGCCGCGTCAATCTCCTCCTGCGACGGGACGCGAAAATTCCCGTCTGTGAACCCCCACAGCTTCATCAGCGGATAGACGGTCAGGTCGAAAGCCCCGTCCGTCGCCTCATACAGAAGCAGGGACGATTCCATCAGGGATGCCGTGTCCTCCGAGAGGAGATAGCTGTTTTGCTGCGCTTCATTGATCTGCCCGACTTCACTCGTGCCGGACCCGGTCGTGAGCAGCGCATCGAGGCGGTGAATCTCTTCCACCGCCCCGTCAATGGCCTCATCCGCGTGATCGCCGTACGCCGTCAGCGTCATATAGGTGTCCATCGCGAACACGTCCCGGGACTTCTTTTTGTCAGCCGCGAAGACTGAGGACGCGCTGAGGACGCACCCGGACAATGCGGCGGTCAGCGCACATACCGCAATTCCGGCGGCCATACCCCGCGCCGGCCGGAACCGATTTTTTGTTGTTTCAGGCAGATCGCCTGCCACGTTCTTCATCCCGGATGCCTCCAAGCTCTGTGTGATGCCGTCCTTGCCCTGGCTGATCCGCGTGGATGATTCCGTCTCTTCCTTGCCCCGGCTGATCCGCCTGGATTTTTCCGTCGGTTATTCCGCGCCCTTCAGCGTCCCGACCATATCCAGCTTCCGGATCTTCCCGGTAAAGAGGAAACTCACCGCCATGGCGATGCAGAGCACGACCAGCCCGCCGAGCAGATAAGACAGCGGCGTCACACGGATATAATAGTCAAAATTCTCTCCATTTGAGTTCATCATCGCCTCAAGCATGGCATTGGCAAATGGAGCCCCCGCCGCGATCCCGATCAGAGACAGCCAGAAGTTCTGCCTGGTCAGGAGCGAGCGGATCCGTCCCGCCGAGAAGCCAAGTACTCTGAGCGTCGCAAACTCCTGAATCCGCTCATGGAAAGACAGGTTACCTGAATTATATAGTACCGTGACAATCATCGCCACTGCAAATATCACCATCGCGACAATCAGCGCCCAGATGATCGACATCTGTTCTTCATACACCTCTCTCAGCTCCGACACGCTGTAGACCGCGCTGACGCCGGACCAGTCCGCCGCGCCGTCGTCTTGGCCGGTAAATGCATCGCCCACATGGAGCTGCCACGCGTCGGCAAAATTGCGGTTCAGCCAGATGCCGTCCGGGTCTTCCGGGTCAAATGGAGCCCCCTCCACCAGCAGCGGTTTGCTGACAAGATCTTCCGTCTCAAGGTACAGATCCATCTCGGCTCCGCCCTGCTCCGGCGCGCTGCCGGTCATACCCATGCGGAGCTGCGCGCTGTCAATGAACGGAAGTGCCCGGACGGCTTCCAGCTGTTCTTCCGAAAACCCTTCTCCGCACACCCAGGGCATGCGGGACGATATCCTTCGTGAGGGCGACATTTTCATAAGCGGTCAGGCTGGGCAGCAGATTGTAAAACTGAAATACGAACCCGATCGTATTGGCCCGGTACGCGGACATCTGCTTCTCGTTCATTGACGAGATCACCTGCCCGTTTACGGTTACGGTGCCGGACGTCGGGACGTCCATGCCTCCGAGCATATTGAGGACGGTGGATTTGCCGGCGCCGATATCTTACGTGTATTAGATCTTTCTAACTTTGATATAATAAGGTATCCTCAGGAAAAAGTCAACATACCTCATGATGAAATCCCGCCGCACAGCAGACAGAAAAAGACCCGGGCTGATCAGCCCGGGCCTTGCATCTTCTTTTAAGATCAGTCTGTGATCGTCTGCTGTGTTTCCTTGTCGAAGTAATGTGTCTTTTCCATATCGAGCGCGAATGTCAC
>CACXFK010000184.1 GCA_902766945.1 uncultured Lachnospiraceae bacterium
CAAGTTTCAGCCGTTGTCGACGACAAAGATCGTTGTCAATAAAGAGGAACTTGAGGAGCTGCTGCGTGAACTGAGACTGAAAACACCCGATGAGATCAAGCGTTATCAGAAGATCATCTCCAACAAAGACGCCATTCTTGCCGACGCACAGTCCAAGGCGGACGGCATCATCGCAAGCGCGGAAGCCCGCGCCAAGGAGATGGTCAGCCAGCACGAAGTGATGCAGCAGGCCTATGCACAGGCCAACGACACGATCAACAAAGCCAATCAGCAGGCGCAGGGCATTCTCGATTCCGCGACGCAGGATGCCAACAACATCCGCTATTCCGCGATTACGTATACGGACGACATGCTCGCCAGCCTGGGAAATCTCCTTGGCACGACAATCGATGACGCTGGTGCACGCTACAATGCGCTGATCCAGTCTCTGCAGACGGCTTATACAACCGTCAAGCAGAATCGTCAGGAGCTCGCTCCGCAGACCGCTCAGGGATCTGTTTCCTCTCAGGGCGGCGATGACCTTTCGGATGACGACTATGATCTCGGCGACAGTGATGATCTCGATGATCTGGACGATCTCGATGATCTGGACGATCTGGACGATCTTGACGACGACGATATCTGATGCATGCTTAAGAGTACAGATGAGGAACGTTCAGACATGAGCGTTCCTCATATTTTTCATTCAGGGAGGACAGCATATGGGCATACTTGATTCTTTACAGCCGCAGAAAGTTTTTTATTATTTTGAGGAACTGTCAAAACTGCCTCACGGATCCGGCAATACCGGCGCCGTGACGGAATACCTGAAAGCCTTTGCTTCGTCGCACAGCCTGCGCTGCCACAGCGACGAGGCCGGCAACGTCGTGATCTTTGCCGACGGCACCGAAGGATACGAGTCGTCCCCGGCGGTGATTCTCCAGGGCCATATGGACATGGTATGCGTGAAGTGGGCCGAGTCGCAGCATGATTTCACGAAAGATCCGCTTGCCCTTGCAGCGGAGGGAGATGAGATCTATGCCAGGGACACATCCCTTGGCGGAGATGACGGCATCGCAGTCGCTTACATGCTTGCGATCCTGGACGATCCTTCCGCGGTCCATCCGCCTTTGGACTGTGTGTTCACGACGGATGAGGAGACGGGCCTCATCGGCGCGGGTGCGCTGGACACATCCGTGCTTCGCGGAAACCGTATGATCAATCTGGATTCCGAAGCCGAGGGCGTCTTCACGTGCGGCTGCGCGGGCGGCGTCCGTGTCAGCACCATTCTTCCCATCAGCCGCGACCGGATCAAGGGCCTTCCCGTCGTCGTCTCGATGGACGGTCTCCTCGGCGGGCACTCCGCTTCGATGATCGCCACCGGCAGAGCTTCCGCGAACAAACTGATGGGGCGCTATCTCCATGCGCTTCAGGATACGGTTCCTTTCTCGCTCGAGCATATTTCGGGCGGTGAGAAGGACAATGCGATCGCAGCCTCTGCAAAAGCACACCTGGTGATCGACGAAGATGACTACGCTTCTCTTGATCGTTTCACGCGCTCTTTTGAGGCCGAGATCCGCTCTGAATATGCCGGGATCGAGCCGTCCTTCTCCGTCACGACGGTGAAAGGCGACATCCACCGCATCAGCGTCATCGATCCGGCCAGCCTCGACAAGCTGATCTTCGTCCTCCTCATGACGCCGTACGGGGTGAGAGAGCTGGACGGCCTTGTCAAAGGTGCCGTCAAAACGTCGTCCAATCCCGGCATCGTCCGGACTACGGAGACCGAATTCATCTGTGCGAACCTCGTCCGCAGTTCCGAAGAATCCGGAAAAGCGGCTCTCCGTCAGGAAATCGAAGCGCTCGGCGCCCACGTCGGAGGCAAAACCAGATTATCGGGAAACTATCCGGGATGGCCTATGAAAAAAACGTCTCCGCTCAGGGACAAAATGCAGCAGGTTTATCTGGACCTGTACGGAAAAGAGCCCGTTCTCGAAACCGTGCACGGCGGCATCGAGTGCGGATTGTTCAGCGGAAAGATCGCCGGCTTTGATGCCGTATCCATCGGACCGGATATGAAAGATATTCACTCGTACAACGAGCGGCTGTCCGTCTCTTCTTCAGCCCGCGTTTACGAGTATCTCCTGAAGCTTCTTGCGGAGCTGAAATGACCGCAGACACGCCATGGAAATTCAATTATGGAAAGAACTGCTCGATCCTTACGAACAGGCCGTATCGGAACTTCTTCTGAAGTTCCACAACCTGAAGGAAGAGCACTGGAAAAAGAACCTTTATTCGCCGATTGAAAGCGTCAACGGCCGCGTAAAGACCGTTTCCAGCATTCTGGACAAGATGATGAACAAGGGAATCGCCTACGAGCAGCTCGAAGAGGAAGTCGAGGACATCGCCGGCATCCGCATCATCTGCCAGTTTGTCGAGGATATTGAGAAAGTTGCCAGCCTGATCGAGCAGCGCACGGATATGGAAGTGCGCAGCCGGAAGGACTATCTCTCCAACCAGAAGAAGAGCGGGTACCGCAGCTTTCACATGATTGTCTGGTATACCGTCCAGACAACAAACGGTCCGAAAAAGCTGCAGGTCGAGATCCAGATCCGCACGATGGCGATGGATTTCTGGGCGACGACCGAGCACTCCCTGCAGTATAAATACAAGGGCGATATCCCCGAGCACATCGAAAGCCAGCTGACGCGCGCAGCCGACGCCATCGAGGTGCTGGACCGCGAGATGTCCAGGGTCCGCTCGGAGATCATGAACGCCCAGATCGGCAGCCGTCTTGAGACCAATCTTGTGCAGGACATCCTGCGCAACATCGAAAATCTGTACCGTCTCGACAACAAGCGGGAAGTGGTCAAGATCCAGAATGAGTTCTACCGGATCTTTTCACAGCACAATCTCGATGAGCTCGCCCGGTTCGGAAAGCAGCTGGATATTATGGCGGAAGGCTCCAGGGCCCAGTCCGTGGAGAGCAGTATCTCAGGAAGAGTCCCGGACTGATCCGGGTGACAGCATAAGGAAAAACACGATTGAAAGCAGCAGACACGTACATGAAAGACAAGCAGCAATATGAGTCAGGAAAGGGCCACCCCGCCAGGCGGGGCGGCCTTTTATGTTTGAACAGGAACGACTACGACGCGGTCATTTTTGATCTGGACGGCACTCTGGTCGATTCGATGGGCATGTGGGCGGAGATCGACGTGGACTTTCTGGCCCTCTTCGGCATCCCTTGCCCGGCCACTCTGCAGAAAGAACTCGAAGGCCTGACCTGGCCGGAAACCGAGCAGTACTTCATAGATCATTTTGACATACCGCTTACGGTTTCCGAGATCGGCAGCAAGCTGCTGCAAATGGCGGAAGAGCGGTACCGGGACAGAACGCCCGCCAAAGACGGAGCCGTCCGGTTCGTAAAGAACCTTTCCGCTCACGGAATCAAAACCGGACTTGCGTCCAGCAATCATCCGGGCCTCATCACCCATGCGCTCGACGCGCACGGCCTCGTGCCGTTTTTCCCGGTCATCACGACATGCGGGGAAGTCGCCGCCGGAAAGCCAAGCCCGGATGTCTTCCTGAAGACGGCCGAAAAGCTCGGCGCAAGTCCCGGGCGGTGCCTCGTCTTCGAGGATATCCCGAAAGGGATCCTGGCCGGAAAGCGCGCCGGCATGACGGTCATCGCGGTTGACGATGCCTACTCGAAAGCGATGGAAGAGGAAAAACGGCAGCTGGCCGATGCATATATCCGCTCCTATGATGAAATCATCTGGGAGGATTAGTCCATTGGTTTTTTCGGCTTTGTCTGCTATACTACGGTAGTAAGTTTGTTGCATTTTTAAAAGGAGTTTATGAAACCATGCTGAAATCGCGAAAGGGGGAGTGGGGCTATTTCCGGTCCCAGCGCATCCGCAGGCTGCTCATCACCATGGTCCTGTTCGCGATCCCCATCACCATCCTCATCACCGGCGCCCTGTATTTCGGCTCCAAAAGAAACGTCATGACCATCGTGGCCATGATCGGCCTGATCCCCGCCTCGATGTCGCTCGTGAATCTGATCATGTTCCTGATGCGGCGTTCGCTTCCGGAAGAGGAGTACCGCACGCTCAAGGCGCATGAAGGCAATCTCACCGTTGCCTATGAAATGTATATGACGTCCGAGAAACAAAACGCCCTGATTGACTGCCTGGTCATCTGCGGAAATGAAGTCGTCGGACTTGTCACGGACAAAAAAACCGACCGCCGCTTCGCGAAGGATCATCTGACAAAGATGCTGCGCGCGGACGGCATGCAGGTCTCGGTCAATATGCTGGACGATATCCGGAAGTTTACCGACCGCATGGACACGCTGAACGCCCGCGCCGATGAACTGCGCAGCGGCATCCGTTTCACGGAGCGTCAGGGGTACGAGGGATACGGGCGCGAGGACCTGATCCGGCATTTCGCGCTCAATTATTCGCTGTAAGACATGAAGGAACTGAAGATCACAAAGAGAGAAGCCGGGCAGCGCTTTGACAAGTTTTTGAAGAAATATCTCGGCGAGGCACCGCCTTCTTTCATTTACAAAATGCTTCGGAAAAAGAACATCAAGCTCAACGGGGCAAGAGCGGACGGCCGCGAGATCCTCTCCGAGGGCGACTGCGCGGAGCTCTATCTGAGCGACGAGACGATCGCGCATTTCCGCGCGGGTGAACACGGCTCTGCCAGATCCGATCAGCATGTCACGGATCTCAGGGTGCTCTACGAAGATGATGATATCGTGGCCGTCGACAAGCCGGCCGGGCTGCTCGTTCAGGGCAGTGCGGACGCTTCCCCCTCGGTAGCCGGACTTCTGCCCGGGACTTTAATAGCGAGGGGAAGCCTTAAGGAAGAGGATCTCCGGGCATTCACGCCGGCCCCGATGCACCGCCTGGACCGAAACACGAGCGGAATCGTTTTGTGCGGAAAGTCCATGGCGGGGGCCCGTTTTCTTGCGGACTGCATGAAGGAGCGGCGGATCCGAAAGACATATCTGGCGATCGCATCCGGCCGGATCCCGGCTCCCGGCATCTACCGCGCATTCGGGAAAAAGGACAGCGCCTCAAACAGGATTGTCGTGTCGGACAAAGAAATGCCGGGCTTTTTTGATATGGTGACGGGCATCGATATCCTGAGCCGCTCGCATGAGACGGCCCTTCTTGACATCGATCTGATCACCGGCCGCCCGCATCAGATCAGGGCGCATCTGGCGCATCTTTGCTGTCCGGTCACAGGTGACCTGAAGTACGGAAAAGCGACGCCGGATCAGCGTTCCCGAAATAAAGACGCCGGACGGCAGCTGCTGCACGCATACTCCGTTACCTTTCCGGAGACGGTTGAGCCGTGTCCGCAGCTTTCCGGACTTACCGTACGTTCACCGCTTCCTGAGGACATGCGGCGCTATGCGGACAGGGCAGGACTTCTGTCCGAAGAAATGAGGCAGATACTGATATGAAAAATGAAAACAGCGCAAAAGGCGCAGCACCCGAAAAAGAACCGATCAACTGGAAAAAAGAGATCCTGGACTACTGTCTTATGATTGCCGTCGTCGTCGCGATCGCATTGATCATCAACGGCATTTTCCTGATCAACGCCAGGATTCCCTCTGCTTCCATGGAAAATACGGTGATGACGAACGACCGCATCTTCGGAAACCGGCTTGCCTATAAGACGTCCGATCCTCAGCGCTACGACATCGTCATTTTCAGGTATCCGGATGACGAGAGCAAGCTTTTCATCAAGCGGATCATCGGACTGCCGGGCGAAACCGTGACGATCGTGAACGGGAAGGTCTATATCGACGACAGCACCGAGCCGCTCGACGACAGCTTCTGTCCGGAAAAAATGATCGGGAGCTTCGGACCGTTCGTCGTTCCTGAGGGACATTATTTCATGCTCGGCGACAACCGGAACAACAGCCACGATTCAAGGTTCTGGGACGAGCCGTATGTGGCCCGCAAAAAGATTCTCGGCAAGGCGTGGTTCCGCTACTGGCCGCTTACCAAGATCGGAGTCGTGAAATAAGATGGCGACCTGGGGTTCAAGGGGCCTTCGCGGGTCCACACTGGAAGAGATCATCAATCAGTCGATCAAGCGGTACCGGGATCAGGGTCTGGCCCTGATCCAGAAAATACCGACGCCGATTACCCCGATTGAAATCGACAAGGCCACCCGGCATATCACGCTCGCTTATTTTGATCAGAAGAGCACGGTCGATTACATCGGCGTCGTCCAGGGCATACCGGTCTGCTTTGACGCAAAGGAATGTGCGGAGGACACGTTTCCGCTCGCCAACATTCACCCCCATCAGGTGGCCTACATGCTCGACTTTGAGAAACAGAAGGGCATCTCGTTTCTCATCCTGTTCTTTTCTTCCAGGCAGGAGTTCTATTACATGCCCTGCCGCGAAATGATGGAATTCTGGAATCGGATGGAGAGAGGGGGCAGGAAGAGTTTCCTGATCTCCGAACTCGATCCGGCTTATTATATGGATGTACACGGCGACGGGTTTCTCCCGATCCTGGACGGACTGCAGAAAGACCTGAGCGCGCGCGACGAGGAGGTGAACGACGGATGAAAAAGAACCTGATGATCCACACGCCGGAAGGTTTCCGCGATCTGTACGGCAAAGAAGTCAAGAGAAAACGCACCCTCATGCGGAATCTTCACCGCGTCTTCGACGAGTACGGCTATGAAGACATCGAGACGCCGACCGTTGAGTTCTTTGACGTATTCGGCAAAGACGTCGGCACCACGCCGTCCAGCGAGCTGTACAAGTTCTTTGACAGGGACGGACATACCCTCGTCCTTCGGCCCGACTTCACTCCGTCGGTCGCGAGGGCCGTGGCGATGCATTTTCCCGCAGACGGCATGCCGTACCGGCTTTCTTATGAAGGGAGCACCTTCGTCAATTCACAGGAGTATCAGTTGAATCTCAAAGAACAGACCCAGATGGGCGTCGAGCTCATCGGGGACGGGTCGGCCGCTGCCGATGCCGAGATCCTGTGCCTGACCTGCGACCTCCTGAAGGAAGCCGGCCTGACCGAGTTCCAGGTCAGCGTCGGTGAAAATGATTATTTCAAAGCACTCGCGCAGGACTCCGGGCTCGACGACGAGCTGATCGAAGACATCCGCCAGCTGATCTCGAATAAGAATTTCTTCGGGGTGAGCGAACTGCTTGAAGGCAGCGGCGTGCCCGATGCCATCCGCGACGCGTTCGTGCGGATGCCCCAGCTGTTCGGCGGTCCCGAAGTGCTCACCGAAGCAGAGCGCTTTGCGGTGAATGCCGGAGCCCGCGCCGCCGTCGGCCGACTGCGCGAGATCGAAGAGGCGATGCACAGAAGCGGGAATATCCGGTATCTGTCGTATGATTTCGGTCTTTTATCCAAGTATCACTATTATACCGGCATGATCTTCTCGGCTTTCACATACGGAACCGGCGAGCCGGTGGCCAAGGGCGGCCGGTACGACAACCTTCTCATGCACTTCGGAGCAGACGCGCCCGCTGTCGGCGTCGGACTTTATATTGACCAGCTCGGCAATGCCCTGATGCGGCAGGGTATCCGGAACGATGATTGAGGTTTTTAGTATGCGTTATCTTACGATTGCCCTGACGAAAGGGCGACTGGCAAGTGAAACACTGAAGCTTTTCCGGAAAGCGGGCATCACGTCC
>CACXFK010000185.1 GCA_902766945.1 uncultured Lachnospiraceae bacterium
AACGCCCAGAACCATGCCGCCGTAACTCGTCGGATCCGAGAACAGCACCTGCTCCTCCCGCTCCGGGGTTACATTCATATCTGTGGTGAAGTCATATTTGCCGGACTCAATAGCGGGAATCCGTCCCGAGAAATCCACGTCTCCCAGTTCCAGACCGTAGCCTCTGTCCCGGCAGAACCGGACGACCAGGTCGATATCGTACCCGACGTTCTTGCCGTCCTTGATGTAGGAAAATGGCATGTCCGTCGACGTCGTGACGACCCGGACCGTGCCGTTCTCTCCGGTGAGATCCGACATATCCACGATCTTTCTGTCTTCGTCGACGCCAAACCAGATATCGTCCAGTTCCTGCATCGTGCCGTCCTGCCAGCTCCGTGCAAGGAACTCGTTCAGTTCTTTGCAAAGCGCGGCGCTCTTCGGATCATGTTTCCGGAAAGCAAAGCTGTAATTGTTCTGCGTGATCCGGTCATGGATATAGTCGATCTGCGGCTGTTCCGCGTGAACGGACTTAAGTCCCGGCTCATCGCCCAGATAAGCGTCGATCTTGCCCGAAAGCAGCGCCGTGATCGCATCCGGATAACTGTTGAAAAGAAAGATTTCACTGTCCGGGAAATACTCTTTGGCGATATTCTCCTGCAGCGGCCCGGTCTGGACACCGAGACGCTTCCCGTTGTAGTCCTGCCATGCGGGGCCGTCCGATGCGGTCTGCCCCGCATCCGGGGCGGCCTCCTTCAGCACCACCGCGACCGTGCCGCCGGAGAAAACCGGCTCGGAAAAATACACGTTCTCCGCCCGTTCCGGAGTGATGTTGATGCCGGCGGCCGCGAAGTCGCATTTTCCGGCCTGTACGGCGGGCAGGATCGCGTCGAAATTCATATCCACGATTTCCATGCCGTATCCGGCGCTCTCACAGAACTGAGCCGCGAGGTCCATGTCATATCCGACAACCTCGCCGTCGCGCACATATTCAAACGGCGCGTACCCCGACTCCGTCGCCACTTTAAAAACCCCGTTTTCAGCAGGCAATGAGTCGAGATCCGGCATGGTCTTTGCGTTCTCGTCGTCGCCGAACCATTTGGCCGCAAGTTCGTCCAGTGTGCCCTCCGGCAGCTGGTCAAGAAATGCATCAAACTGATCCCGCAGCGCCTCTCCCTCTTTGTTCTTCGCAAAAACAAAACCGGAATCAAAGCTGTCCAGATAATCCGGGAGATATGCCATCAGGCTGTTTTCCTTCATCAGGATCTCAGCCACAACTTCGTCGATCACAAATGCGTCGATCTTTTTCCCCGTGAGGGCGGCCACCTCGTCAGCCTTTCCGTTAAAGTATTCAATCGAAGCATCCGGCAGCTTCTCCTCGATCATCTTGTCAAAATTCGTACCGGTCTGCACGCCGATCCGCTTGCCGTTTAAGCCTGAAAGGCTGTCAAAAGAACCCGGTGCTGACGCATCGGCTGCGCCGGAGGTGACAAGCGTTTCATCTGAAACAGCTTCTTCTGCGCAGACGCACGTGCCGCCCATAAAGAGCGAGACACTCATCACGAGCGCTGCCATCACCGCACTTCTCTTCTTCATCCGTCCTAACTCCATTTTCCAAAGTTCTCTGCTATCTGATCCATGAACCCGCGGGAGCCGGGTCCGGAAAGCCCCGCTCCTGCGGATCATCGGGAGCCGGCCCGGAAAGCCCCGCTCCTGCGGATCATCCCATCAGGCCGCTTCCGCCGGGAGCGGCTCCGTATACGCCGCCTGCTTCTTCGCCTTTTTGACAAACCGGACCAGCAGAAGAACCAGCACGATATCCAGGAGCGCGAGCAGAATCGCGACAATCGCCAGATTGTCATTGAGCGCAATAAACGGTTCGCTCAGTGAAAAATCATACAGGCCGTGAAGCAGCCATGCCAGCAGGAATCCGATCCACTTAACGGCCGGCTTCCCGTTTTTGACACTCTTACCGTAGAAATAGCCTACGATGAAGCCATATCCGGCATGCGGAATACAGATCCCGCGAATCAGCACAACCGGGACGCTCGCTCCGATGGCATAGACAACGCTCTCAATCAGGTCAAAGCCAATACCCACAATCGCCATGAGGGCGGTGACATCCACCCATGAAACCCTGTACTCTGTCTGCTGCAGCGTGCGCCGGAAGGCCAGATACTTGACAAGCTCCTCCGCCAGGGCCAGCACGATGAACGTGTACAGCGCCTCATAGAGAAGCGGGTTTGATTCCTTTACACCGATGAGACGGATGATCAGCTGAAAGACCAGCGAGCAAAGCAGGATGGGAAAGACACTCAGGATCCCCTTTTTCAGCGTGCTGCCGCAGAGCTCCCTGAATGCTGCGTCATCTTTTATGCGGTTCTTCAACCACCGGTAAAGCAAAACAGCCGGAACGAAACTGACAATAATGGCCAAAATCAACAGAATCATATAAAACACTCCTTTATTTATTATGGATTCCCGGCAGCCGGCCGCAGCGAATCATGACATTGCTGCCTGAAGATCATGACTTTGGTACCTGAAGCCGGACGTTATGCCAGTCCGTTACCGATAAATTCCACGTGTACTTCCACATCGTGATCCGGCATGACAAATTGATACTCGAACCAGTTAAGGCTTTCTCCGTCAGCTCCGCTGACGCTTATCTTTTTGTCTCCGTCCGTAACATCATAGGTTGTAACCGTTACGGTCTCTCCGGGCTTCGCAGATTCCGGGCAGGATTCTACCAGGTAAGTATCGCCGACGATCGTGATGTCAAAGCTCTGGTCGTCGTTGGAGGAAAATGGCGTGATGAGATGAGCATATTTCCCGGCTCCGGCCGGTATCGCGATTTCCACCCAGGTTTCGATTTCTCCATATCGGTTGAGAAATACAGGCCGATCCGCACTAAGCCAGCTCAGCGTGTCTTCCAGCAGGCTGTCATGTGAAATCGCTGCTCCTTCCGGAACAGGCACGTACAGCTCATCAAACAGAACAGAGACCGCTTCCCGCAGTTTCTCCATGTACTGCTCCTCGCTGATTCCCTTTTGACTGAAGATCATATCATTGGTAATTCTTTTCCCGGTTTCAAAATCGTATCCGTAAGCGCCATATTCAATGCTATCATCATCCAGATCAGCAGTGATCAGCAGGAAAAGCTGTGAACCATTCCAGAAGGCTTCCCATTCTGTGCGCTGTGACCACAGGGAAGTACCTCGATCCATGTTCTTAAACTGCTCGTGAACACGTTCTCCAAAATCCGCCCTGATCTCTGCATTTATTTCTTCCGCATCTTCCGTATCCGCATTGATCTGCGGGACATGATATGCATAGGTATTCTGATTTCCCACACCGTCTTCATAATAACCATCTGCGCTGTAAAGCTCATAAACCGCATTTTGCTGCAACTCGTCCGCGTATGAGACAACCGCACATGAAAGCATCATACACAGCATCAGAAAAAAAGATAGTGTCCGCTTCATTTTATTCACTCCTCTTGTAATCCCCGATCGCGTACAGGCTTACGCTGCAAACTCCAGCACTTCCGCCGGCTCTTCGATCAGATACCGGAAGAACTGAACCGCTGTGTCATAATCCATGAAATCGCCGAGGTTGTCGGCATTGTCGAGATTCTTGACCAATGCGGCTTCCGGATGGAACTGCACACCAAGAGCAAATGTCTTGTCCGTTCTCTCAACAGCTTCGATCATCCGGATCCCCTCTGTCTCCGTGTAACCGGTCACCCGAAGTCTGGTGCCGTCGACATTCAATACTGCCTGATGATGCCAGGACGGGCAGCCGGTCAGAACGTCCGTCTGCACAATATCGTACAGAAGAGAATCTGTCTCTATCTGCACATCATGCGGCGCATAATCCCGGTAAGAGTCCGGTGTTTCTTTCTGATTGCGATGCTCATAATGATATTCCAGGGACTGCTCCTCAAACCAGGTCGGAATATCCTGAATGAACTCACCACCGGAGACCACCGTGAGCATCTGCATCCCGCGGCAGAATCCGGCCAGCGGAATATCATTGTCCAGACAATACTTCATCGTGAGATAGTCGGACACATCACGTTCTGCGTTGTAATCCTTCTCTTCCTCGATCCCATGCCACGGCTGCGGATCATAGTATAAGGATGAACTGATGTCCTCGCCGCCTGTGAAAAGCACCAGATCAAGGTCACCGACAGCTTCCGGGGCATTGGAGCCGTGCCAGTCATTGCAGCGGATGTATTTGGCCGCTTCCGGGTCCAGGGCGCCATTTTCATCTACGCCTTCTGTAAGTTTGCCATCCTCATCGTAGGTGAGATCCGCTGAACGAACCTGATCCAGCATGACCCACGTGCCGCCGGCTTCCTCGACCGCGCGGCATATATTCGTAAAGAACTCCGAATCAGTATCCGCTCTCCAGGCGATGCCAACAGTTGCGGCTGCCTGGTTTTCAGGAGACGAAGCCCAAACAGAGCTTACCGTCAGAGCTGATGCAAGGCAGACAAGTGTGCAGGCTGCTGTCAGGCCGATGTGCTTTGCTTTTAAAGACTTGTTTTCCAATAATCTCATAACAGGAACCTCCCGCTTCTGAATTTCTTACAGTTTATTATACCAAACTATAAAGGTCATTTCTATGACCGTTCATGAGCAGGCAACGGGACTGCTTTGACACTGTATTGACGCTGTTTTGACCGCGGCAGGTACCAATATCTCGTACGTTGGTGTTACATCCCCATCTTCGTCATAATTCCGTCCGTCGTTACCCCCGGATGGGTCAGATACAGCCGGACAATCTGCTCAACCAAAGACGCATCCAGTTGATGCTTTCTGACTATGTCGTCTACAGCCCTCCCCTTCCGCGTTTCTCCTACCACAGTCTCGATGGTCTTACGCATGTCTGCACGACCCGCTTCTGGCTGCGCTTCCTTATGTGCGATTTCGATCCGCTCAACCTTCCACCCGTCTTCATCGATCGTGAGCATCGCCATCGTGATCGCCTGATAGAAACGCCGCGGCCCGCAGCTTCCGGGATTCAGCAGACGTGTCCTGTGCCCAACCGGCTGCTCCATCCAGGTATCTGCATACTGGTGCGAATGACCTGTCAGGACAAGATCATACGGCTGCAAATCCTTCGGCAGATCTTTCTTCTTATGGGTCATGTATATGCGAAGCCCGCCCAATTCAAAATCCAGATGATCCGGAATGCACTCCGCCCACTCTTTATCGTTATTTCCGCGCACTGCCCTAACACGTGCAATCTGCTCCAGCTGATCCAGGACAGACCGGGAGCTTATATCGCCGCAGTGAAGAATCTTGTCACAACCCCGGAGCCGCTCAGCAATCTCAGGGCGCAGCAGATTATGTGTATCAGAGATAATGCCAATCCTCATTGTTCAAAACCTTTTTTCGAATCACAGGCTCGAAAATCTTCTTACGATTCTCATTACAGAGCCATAATAACTCCCGCCAAACAAATTCAAATGGTTCAGAAGATGGTACAGGTTATACAATTCTCTCCTGTCCGGATAACCCGCCGGAATCCCGTTCACCTCTCTATACGCATCGTAAAATGCAGGCGCAAATCCCCCAAACAGCTCCGTCATCGCCAGATCCGCTTCCGCGTGTCCGACATAAGCGGCCGGGTCAATCAGGCAGGCATAGCCGTCAGGCCCCGTCACATAATTCCCGCCCCAGAGATCCCCATGGAGCAGCGAAGGATACGCCGGCTCGATCAAATACTGATCCAAATGATCCAGCAGGCTCTGCATCGCTTTTCTGCCCGAAGCATCGAAATACGCCTGAGCCCTGTGAAACTGGACCTCCAGACGGCAGTCTCTGAAAAATTCAATCCATCCCGACCGGATCTCATTCACCTGCTTTCCGGCCCCAATATAGTTATCCGCCGGAAATCCATATCGGCCTCCCGGCATCCATGCGGAAGGATCTGTCCGATGCAGATCCGCAAGCTGTCTCCCAAAGCGCTCCCAGAAATCCCGCCTTGCCGGAGCCGCCTCCAAATACTCCATGATGAGGTACGATCGATCCCACAGCGTTCCGGCCTCATAGACATCAGGGACTCGTATCGCTCCTGTTTTCCGGATGGCGGACAGCCCTTCCTCCTCTGCCCTGAAGAAATCAGCCTTCGATTTTGAATTCTCTTTCAGGAACATGCAGCCGCCATCAGACAGGGTAATCAGATACGCCTCACTAATGTCTCCTCCGAAAACAGACCGCACACCCGCGATCTCAGTCCCGGATCCGAATAAGCGATGGATCACCTCGGAATAATGCCTCATATATTCGTTCCTTTTCCACAAGACCGGCATCAGGTACTCGTAAACAGATCCCCTGCCGCCGGATTATCGGCTCCACGGTGCACTCAGTTCACAAAGTGGATCCGGCTCTCATCAAACCGGTTCTGCTGCTCTCTTGCTTCTGCCGGATATCCCAATACAAAAATTGAGAAAGCTTCCAGGTTTGCCGGAAGATCCAGTATCTCAGCCACCTTCTCCATCCGATCGCGCTCCGGCGCGATACCAAGCCAGACCCCGCCAAGGCCAAGAGAATCCGTTTCCAGCCACATGTTCTCCTGACAAATGGACATATCGATCTGTGCGTTTTGCGGAAGCCACAGCCCCTCCGTCCGATACACGGGAACAATCAGCACCTGTGCATTTGCTGCGCATCCCGCATATTGATGGCATTTGGAGAGCGCAGTGATCTTGTCCGGATTCGTCACTACATAGAACTCCCAAGGCTGCTGGTTTCCGGTTGACGGTGCCTGCATCCCTGCGCGGAGAATCTGCAGGATCTTCTCTTTCTCAACAGGCTGATTCGTAAACTTTCTCACACTTACCCGATGAAAAATCGCATCCATATGATCATCCCCCCTTCTGGATTTGGTAGTGTCAAATCTACTACCTGTTTATAGTTCAAAAACCTTGATTACTCCTCTTTGGAAACCGGAATATAGACCATCTTGAGAGGGATCATCTTCCGATACTTTTCGCTCAGGTCATCATAGTATTTCAGGATCAGATCCACCAGCTCCGTACCATTGATGCCGCGTATAATCGGTGTGTTCTCCAGATACTTCTGGGCCTTCTTGGTGTAGTTTGACAGCGTGACGAACAGGCCATAATCGCCCTCCCGCATAGCACCCTTCAAGGATTGGATTGTTGTTTCCTTGATATCGCTGTCCTGGCTTTTTACCTGCACAAGAATGCGCGGCGGCAGCTCATCTTTATAAGCCGTAATATCAATCCCGCTATCACCACCATGCGGAGACACAGTTGTCCGGTAGCCCATCGCCTGTAACAGATCAGCGACGAATTGTTCCAGATCATATCCT
>CACXFK010000186.1 GCA_902766945.1 uncultured Lachnospiraceae bacterium
GTCAGGATCATCAGCGTATCCGCTCCGAGCTCGATCGCGAGAAGCCCGCTGATCAGGTCCTTCTCGATGACGGCGGATGCGCCTCTCAAATCGACGCCCTGTTCCATGACCGGAATGCCGCCGCCTCCGCAGCAGATCACGATCTGGTCGTCCTTTAAAAGCGCCTTGATCGCGTCGAGCTCGATGATTTCCTTCGGCTTCGGGGATGCCACGATCCTGCGGAAGCCGCCTTCGACCTCCGTGACGAAATTGCCCTTCCGCTCCTCGGCCTCCGCCTCTTCTTTTGTCAGAAGGCGGCCGATGATCTTGGTCGGTTCATAAAACGCTTCATCGTACGGATCCACAAGCACCTGCGTGAGAACCGTGGAAACCGGCTTGTAGATGCCGCGGGTGATGAGTTCCGCCCGGATGGCATTTTGAAGATCGTAGCCGATATAGCCCTGGCTCATCGCCGAGCACACGGACATCGGGGCCGCCGTATATTCGGGATGATTCTGGGCAAACTCGCTGAGCGCCATGTGGATCATGCCGACCTGCTGTGAGTTGCTGTGTGAGATCACGACATTGGCACCGCTTTCGACAAGATCCGCGATTGCCTTCGCCGCCTCCTTGGTCGAACGCTTCTGTTCGGGAAGCGTCGTTCCGAGTGCCCGGTGGCCGAGCGCCACCACGATCGTCTTCTTCCTGTCCATATCACACCCCTCCTTCTATTTAAACGAACAGTGAACTGACGGCAAAGAACAGGAGCACCACAACGCCGAGACCGATCCTGTAGATGCCGAATGCTTTGAAATCATGCTGCCTGATATACCCGATCAGGAACTTGATCGCCGCGATCGATACCGCGAAAGCGACCGCCATGCCGACGCCGAGTAAGACCCACTGCATGCCGGTCATCGAAGCTCCGCCCGCGGCGAACTTGATCACCTTGAGAAGCGAGGCTCCGAACATGGTCGGGATCGCCAGGAAGAAGGTATACTCCGAAGCACATCTTCTGGACATGCCGAGCAGGATGCCTCCGAGAATCGTCGCGCCGGACCTGGAGGTCCCCGGTATGATCGCGAGTGCCTGGAACACGCCGATGATGAGCGCAAGCCGGAACGAGATCTGTCCGATCTTTCTGACGGACGGCTTTCTCGTGCGGTTGCGGTTTTCAACCAGGATGAAGAGCACGCCGTATACGATCAGCATGACGGCCACAACGATGTAATTGTACAGATGCGCTTCCATCCAGTCGTCCAGCGTAAGGCCAAGGATCACGGCCGGTATGCAGGATACAGCGATTTTCAGCCACATCACGATCTTCGGCATCTGCAGCATGCTGGTCAGTTTCCCTGCTCCCTGCGCTTTCGGATCCGGCAGTTTGAACGGCCACAGCCGGCTGAAATACATGACGACGACAGCCAGGATCGCACCCAGCTGGATGACCACAAGAAACATGGACCAGAACGCGTCCTGCTCATTGATGTCAAACAGCCGGTACAGGAGCAGCATGTGGCCGGTGGAACTGATCGGCAGCCACTCGGTGATGCCTTCTACAATTCCGAGAATAACGACTTTTAACAGATCGAACATATCATATCTCCGCTATATTGACGAGTGTCAGATGCTCTTTATCCGTATTTTCAAGTGAGGTCACCAGCGCCTCCGCCGTATCGATCGCCGTGAGGACGTTCACGCCCGTCTCGATCGCGCTCCGCCGGATCACAAACCCGTCGTGCTGGTGCTCGATGCCGTGAGGAGGCAGATCGATGATCAGGTCGATCTTGTGTCCGAGGATCAGATCCATGAGATTGGGGCTCGGCTGCTCCAGCTTATTGGTGCGCACCGCATGCACGCCGTGGTCGTTCAGGCATTTTGCCGTGCGCCTCGTCGCGTAGATCCGGTATCCGAGCTTCTCAAATCTGGCCGCGATCGGGCAGATCGCTTCCTTGTCCTCATCACGGACCGTGATGATCATATTGCGGTGCTTCGGGAGCGAAATCCCGGCACCGAGGAAAGCCTTGTACAGCGCTTCGTTGAACGATTCCGATATGCCGAGCGTCTCGCCGGTCGACTTCATCTCCGGACCGAGCGAAATATCCGCGTCGTGGATCTTTTCAAATGAGAAGACCGGCATCTTGATGGCGATATGCTTCGCCTCTTTCTGCAGTCCCGGCTCATATCCGAGATCCCGGATCTTCTGCCCGAGGATCACCTTGGCCGCGAGCGGCACGATCGGGATCCCCGTCACTTTGCTGATATACGGAACCGTCCGGGATGACCGCGGATTCACTTCGATGCAGTATACTTCGTCGTCCTGGGCGATGAACTGGATATTGATCATACCGCGCACGTGAAGGGCTTTGGCCAGCTTCTCCGTATATTCGACGATTTTCCGGCGCGCCTCTTCGGAGATCGTCCTTGCCGGATACACCGAAATCGAGTCGCCGGAATGGATGCCTGCCCGCTCCACGTGCTCCATGATGCCCGGGATCAGGATGTCCGTGCCGTCACAGACGGCGTCCACTTCGACTTCCTTGCCCAGCATGTATTTGTCCACGAGAATCGGATGATCCTGCGCGATCCGGTTGATGATGCCGATGTACTCGTCGATATCCTCGTCGCTGATCGCGATCTGCATCCCCTGTCCGCCGAGCACATAGGACGGCCGCACAAGGACGGGGTAGCCGAGCCGGCCGGCAGCCGCCTTGGCTTCTTCCGCCGTGAACACGGTCTCCCCTTTCGGCCGTCTGATGCCGCACGCATTCAGCACTTCATCAAACCGCTCGCGGTCTTCCGCCGCGTCCACGTCGTCCGCGTCGGTTCCGAGGATCGGGACGCCCATCCCGATCAGCGCTTCCGTCAGTTTGATCGCGGTCTGGCCGCCGAACTGGACGACCGCGCCGTCCGGCTTCTCCGTGAGCACGACATTTTCCACGTCTTCCGGGGTCAGCGGCTCAAAGTAAAGCTTATCGGCGATATCGAAGTCCGTGCTGACCGTCTCCGGGTTGTTGTTGATGATGATGGTCTCCCATCCTTCCCTGGCAAATGCCCAGGTGCAGTGCACGGAGCAGAAATCGAACTCGATGCCCTGTCCGATCCGGATCGGGCCGGAGCCGAGCACCAGCACTTTCTTCTTTTCCGAAGTGCCGGCCGATTCATTTTCCCCGCCGTATACGGAATAATAGTACGGTGTCGAAGCCGCAAACTCAGCCGCGCAGGTATCCACCATCTTGAACGCGGCCGTGATGCCGTATTCCTGCCGGAGCGCCTTGACCTCCGCTCCGCTCATGCCGGAAAGACGTCCGATGAGGTCGTCCGGGAACTCCATGCGCTTCGCTTCCGCGAGCAGGTCCGGCGTCAGCTTCCGCGTCCGGAGCGCATACTCCATACCGACGAGAATCGTGATCTTATCGATAAACCACAGGTCGATCCCCGTCACGCCGGCGATCTCCTCGCGCGTCATCTGTCTGCGCACGGCTTCCGCAATCTTCCAGATCCTGCGGTCGTCCACGAGGCGGAGTTCGGCCTGGAACTCATCGTCGGACAGCTGCGAAAAATCGTAGGACATCAGCGAATCGACGTGCTGCTCAAGCGAACGGATCGCCTTCATCAGCGCGCCTTCAAAGCTCGTGCAGATCGCCATCACTTCGCCGGTCGCCTTCATCTGGGTCGACAGCGTGTGCCTCGCGGTAATGAACTTGTCAAACGGAAGACGCGGGATCTTGACGACGCAGTAATCCAGCATCGGCTCAAAGGACGCATAGGTCTTCTTTGTGATCGCGTTCGGGATCTCGTCGAGCGTATAGCCGAGCGCGATCTTGGCGCTGACTTTCGCGATCGGATAACCGGTCGCCTTGGACGCGAGCGCGGAGGAACGGCTCACGCGCGGATTGACCTCGATGACGCAGTATTCAAAAGAGTCCGGATTCAGCGCATACTGGACGTTGCAGCCGCCGGTGATCTTCAGTTCCTCGATGATCGAAAGCGCGGACGTCCTGAGCATCTGGTATTCCTTGTCGCCGAGGGTCTGTGACGGGGCTACGACGATCGAGTCGCCGGTATGGACGCCGACCGGGTCGATATTTTCCATATTGCAGACAGTGATCTTGTTGCCCTTCTCGTCGCGCATCACCTCGTACTCGATCTCTTTCCAGCCCGCTATGCTGCGCTCGACGAGGACTTCCCCGACTCTGGAGAGTCTCAGCCCGTTTGCAAGGATCTCTCTGAGCTCCGCCTCGTCGGCCGCGATCCCGCCGCCCGATCCGCCGAGCGTATAAGCCGGGCGGAGCACGACCGGATATCCGATCTTCTTCGCGAAGACGGCGCCTTCCTCTACGGAGTGCACGACCTGCGACGCCGCGATCGGCTCCCCGATCTTCTCCATCGTATCTTTAAACGACTGGCGGTCCTCCGCTTTGCGGATCGTCGCCGCCGTCGTCCCGATGAGCGAAACGTCGTGCGTGTCGAAGTATCCCTCGTCCGCCAGTTCCATCGCAAGGTTCAGACCGGCCTGGCCTCCGAGCGTCGGCAGGACCGAATCCGGCTTCTCCTTCTCGATGATCTTCCTGATCACATCGGCAGTAAGCGGCTCGATGTACACTTCGTCGGCGATCTGCTTGTCCGTCATGATGGTCGCCGGATTGCTGTTCAGGAGGACGACCTCGATGCCCTCCTCTTTAAGCGAACGGCAGGCCTGTGTACCGGCGTAGTCAAACTCGGCCGCCTGCCCGATCACGATCGGGCCGGATCCGATCACAAGAACCTTTTTGATATTGGGATTCTTAGGCATATACACCCCCCTTTCCCTTCTTCATCATCTGCATGAAGCGGTCAAACAGGAATTCGGCGTCGCGCGGACCGGGACTTGCTTCCGGATGGAACTGGACCGTAAAGATCTGTTTTCCGACATAGGAAAGGCCTTCGTTCGTTCCGTCATTGACATTTTCAAAAGCGGGGACCGCAACCGCGGGATCCACAGTCGAGATGTCGACGGCATACCCGTGGTTCTGGGAGGTGATATAGACACGGCCGTCGCCCATGAGATCGCGGACCGGATGGTTTCCTCCGCGGTGGCCGTATTTCAGCTTATAGGTATCCGCCCCGGCAGAGAGCGCCATCAGCTGATGGCCGAGACAGATGGCAAAGACAGGGACGTCCGACTCATAGATCCTGCGGATCTCCCTGATGATGTCGGTATTGTCTTTCGGGTCTCCGGGGCCGTTGGACAGCATGATACCGTCAGGGCGGTCGGAAAGGATCGTCTCAGCAGACGTACCGGCGGGGTAGATGGTCACGGAGCATCCTCGTTTTTGGAGGTTCAGCGCGATATCCTTTTTCGCCCCGAAATCCCAGAGCGCCACGCGCGGACCGCTGCCGGGCAGACAGCTGATCTCCTTTGAGGTCACCCGTTCCACGACCGCACCGACGCGATAGGCGCGGATCTCCTGCAGCGCCTCGGCCAGAGGCACGTCCTCGGTCGTGATCATGCCGTTCATCGTTCCTTTCTCCCTGAGGAGGCGGGTCAGTGCCCGCGTGTCGATGCCGGAAATGCCGGGAATCCCGTTTTCTTCCAGAAAATGCTGAATGGTCTGTTCGGAACGGAAATTGCTCGGAAGCCGCGAGAGTTCCCGCACAATAAATCCGTCCGGCCAGGCTTTCGCGGATTCCATATCTTCCCTGCAGATCCCGTAGTTGCCGATCAGCGGATACGTCATGGTGACGGCCTGTCCGGCATAGGACGGGTCTGTGAGGACTTCCAGATAGCCGGTCATCGATGTGTTGAAAACAATCTCGCTGACACAGCGCCCGGGTGCCCCGATGCTTGTGCCGGTCATGACCGTTCCGTCTTCCAGTATAAGTGATGCCTTCATCTGCCTTCCTTTCTTGCTGGAGGGATATGAACCCGCCGCTTTTCAGCCGGCTCACAGCCCGAAAGAGACAAAGTTTCTATAGGATTGTACATGATTGACTGCCGCTTGACAAGGCTGACCGGGCGAACCTTTTTTGACTTATGCATAAAAAAAGAAAGCTTCCGGATCTCTCCGAAAGCTCTCCGTGCAGGAGAAGGGACTTGAACCCTCACTATGTTGCCATAACAGGCACCTGAAGCCTGCGCGTCTGCCAATTCCGCCACTCCTGCGAA
>CACXFK010000187.1 GCA_902766945.1 uncultured Lachnospiraceae bacterium
AAGCACGGCGCTTGTGGCGACCGTCACATGCCTGATCGGTGCGTGCCTCTTCTTCCTGTATGACGAGAAGGGAATCCTCGGAAAGATCGAGAAACTGAAGGGAAGCGAGAAACGGTAAGCTCCTTCCCGGACCGGACACAAACATCCCCGCCTTTCATGACGCGAAGTCATTGGGCGGGGATGTTTCTGTCCGCCTTTTATGACGCGAAGTCATCGGGCGGTAGGTGTATGTCCGCTTTACGGGCAGGATACGGCCGCAATGGATTTAAGAGCGGACCGGCCCGTGGATAAAGGCATCCGTCATATTCAGGATTTCATTGAGCTGCGCGACGTCGTTCATCGGGTCCTTTGTCTCAAGCGAATGGTTCGCGTCCGGAATCACGCGGCAGGGGATTCCGCGCCCGGCGCATAAGGCGGAGATGCGGGACTCCGACTTTCCGACCCAGGGATCATCGGTGCCGGTGAAGACGATGGCCTCTCCGAACGCAAAGGAAAAGGTCTGCTCGAGAGGCGTATAC
Organism: uncultured Lachnospiraceae bacterium; assembly: GCA_902766945.1. GTDB lineage: Bacteria > Bacillota > Clostridia > Lachnospirales > Lachnospiraceae > Chordicoccus. Next base: position 519 of record CACXFK010000187.1, read on the forward strand.
AGCACGAGGCGGATGCGGTCCCGGACGGGGCTCTCGGAAGCGATGCGGGCCGCGATCACGGTCCCGATGCTTTTCCCTATAAAGAGAATGCGGTCCCTGGAGGCAAGATCAATCCCGGAAAGGAGCTCGACTGTCTGCTCAAAGGCGATCCTGACGGATTCCGCCATTCTGTCCGCATCCCCGATGGATTTGGGCGGAAAGCCGCCGTACGAGAGCGGAAGAACGTCGTATCCGGCTGCGGCGGCGAGTCTGCGGCTGAAATAAAGCAGCGGCTTGTCGGCGGTGTACCCGATTCCGGGGAATATGATGGCCAGGTTGTTCATAGAGACTCCTTTGCGGGTTTATTTTCGGATTTTCAGCACGGCCATTCCCGATCAGATGGATCGTATGGATCGGCTGGATCGGCTGGATCAGCTGGATCAGGTGGATCGGCTGGACGGCCTGTTTTCACTATACCTCATATGTGTCTGTTTTCTCAAGTCGGAACGGACGCCGGGCGATTATTGAGGGGAAGCAAAAAATGACCGCCTGACGGCGGCCATTTTTAGAAGAATGAAGGTTAAAACAGTTGGTCAAAATTTCATATCGGTTTTGACGGCGCATTCTTTGTACATCGCTTCGAGATACTGTTCGATTCTGGAAATGAGCTTCATAACAGGTTCCTCCTTCTGATATGTCTCTCTGCCTTCTCTGTCCGGCAGCATGTTCTTTTTTGATCTGGCTACAGCATACACCATTTTCCTCATAATTTAAAATACATATATCATGGTATCTATGATATGATTTCTGTATGATAAAAAGCGGGAGCGGAGGTGCAGAAAATGGATTTGAAAGCCCTGTATTATTTTGTCGTGGTATCGGAGGAGTTGAATTTTACGCATGCGGCGGAGCGGCTCCATATGAGCCAGCCACCTCTCAGCAGTCAGATCAAGGCGCTGGAGGAGGAGCTGCAGGTTCAGTTGTTTATCCGGGGGCGGAGAAAGCTCAGGCTGACGGATGCGGGGGTGCAGCTGCTGCGCCGGGCGAGGCAGATTCTGGATCTTGCGGAGAGAACCAAAGAAGAAATGGCTGCGATGAACGCGGAATTGTCCGGCTGGATCCGGATCGGGATGGTGCAGGGGTGCGCGCCATTTCTTGCAGCGGGGTTGATCTCGGCTTTCAGGCAGGAGTATCCGCTCGTACACTTCGCGCTCACGAGCGGAGGAAGCGATGAACTGATCGAGGATATGGCCCACGGACTTCTGGATCTGGCGGTGATCGCGGCTCCGTATGATCTTGAGCATTATGAGGGAATTGTCATAGGCAGCGAGCCCTGGGTGGCGATGATGCCCGCCGGTCATCCGCTGGCAAAAGCGGAGGGCGGGACGGTTTCGATCGCTTCACTGAAGGGGGAACCGCTTATCGTGCCGCAGCGTCCGTCCCGGATCGAGGCGATCCGCCGCTGGTTTCGTTCGGCGGGGATCGAGCCGGATATCGTCTGCACGCTGTCGAACTATATTCCGGCGGTATCGTTGGTGGAACGCGGCGCGGGGATCTGCATTTTCCCGCGTACAATGTCCGTCTCTCTGCCGGGCGTTGTGTCCAGGATCATCGCGGATCCGGTCAAGAAGGCTGAATATGTGCTGACCTGGAGCAAAGAACATGCGCTCACGGAACAGGCGGGGGAGTTTATCAATCTGATTCGTGACAGACGGGAGTCGGGAGAGGACGGCTTGGCGGGGGCGGCATTTTCAGGGGAAAACATATTTTTCGGAGGATGTGCGTCGGATGAAAAGTGGATGGAAAACGCCGAACTGCTTTAGAGGGAGCGCGTTCGGATCAGCGCGGCAACAATCTTGTACGTGGCTGTTTTTCATTGTACAATGATATTTGTTTAAACCGCGAAGCGGAGAAATGCAAAAGCAGGAGGTGTGTATGTCAGCAAGAATCGTTCTTAATAACATTTCTTATCACGGCGCCGGTGCGATCAGGGAGATCGTTCCGGAGATTCAGAGGGGTGGATATAAGCATATTTTCGTTGCTTCGGATCCGGATCTGATCAAGTTCGGCGTAACGGCGAAAGTGACGGATCTGCTCGATGAGGCAGGGATCGCGTATACGGTGTATTCGAATATCAAGCCCAACCCGACAATTGAAAACGTACAGAGCGGCGTGGCGGCGTTCAAGGAATGCGGCGCGGACGCGATCATCGCGATCGGCGGCGGGTCATCGATGGATACGGCGAAGGCGATCGGCGTCATTATCACAAATCCGGAGTTTGAAGATGTCCGCTCGCTCGAAGGTGTGGCGCCGACAAAGAATAAAGCGGTCCCGACGATCGCGGTTCCGACGACGGCCGGCACCGCTGCGGAAGTGACGATCAACTACGTCATCACGGATGTGGAGAAGCAGAGGAAGTTTGTGTGTGTCGACACGAACGACATTCCGCCGATCGCGGTGGTGGATCCGGATATGATGTCCTCCATGCCGAAGGGCCTGACGGCTTCAACGGGCATGGATGCGCTGACGCATGCGATTGAAGGCTACACGACAAAAGGCGCGTGGGAACTGACGGATATGCTGCATCTCGAAGCGATCAGGATGATTGCACAGAATCTGCGCGGAGCGGTCGCCAATGAGCCGGAAGGACGCCGCATGATGGCGATGGCGCAGTATATCGCCGGTATGGGATTCTCCAACGTCGGTCTTGGTATCGATCATTCGATGGCGCATACGCTCTCCGCGCATTATGACACGCCGCACGGTGTGGCCTGTGCGATGTTCCTGCCGATTTCCATGGAATTCAACCGCGACTACACAGGCGAGAAGTATCGCGAGATCGCCCGCGTTTTCGGTGTTAAGGGCGTCGACGAGATGAGCCAGGAAGAGTACAGGGACGCTGCGATCGCGGCTGTGAAGCAGCTCTCGGTTGATGTCGGCATTCCGACAAAGAACGAGAAGATCCGCGAAGAGGATCTCAGCCAGCTGGCTGACGACGCGCTGGCGGATGCCTGCTATCCGGGCAACCCGCGTGAGGCGACGAAGGAACAGGTTATTGAGATGTTCCGCATGCTGATGTGAGTTGAAGCAGGGGGCCAGACCGATAGGGCTGGCCCCTATTTTGCGGTGGGGAGTTAGAGGGGGTGAACGGGGTCTGACCCCGTTCAAGGAGGTTAACCACAGTTCGTTAGAGACCTTGAACGGGGTCAGACCCCGTTCAAGGCGTCGAACCTGGCCGAAGCCTGATGGATGTGTTAGAATTGAGCAGCAAGAAACCTTTTAAAGTGCCGTGCATTGTGGAGGAAGCGAACGATGGTAGTTGTAATCAATGATGACAGAGTGAGCGATGTGGAAGCATATCTTCCGGTGGCCAAGGCTTTTGCGGCCGATGCGGCTGCGCATGACCCGGGCTGCATCTCGATGGAAGTGCTGGTGGATCCGGCTGTTCCGGGAAGGGTTCTGTATCTGTCGCATTTTGAGAGCGAAGAGGCTTTTAAGGCTCACGCGGCGGGAGCGACATTTCAAAAACATCTGCCGGAGCTCGGAAAGTACTTTATCTCCGCAGAGGACACGATCCTGAACGTGATCGAGTGATTGACATGAAGGAGTTTGCATATGAAAAGAAAATGGTGGCATGACCAGATCGCGTATCAGATCTACCCGAAAAGTTTTTATGATTCCAATGGAGACGGGATCGGGGATGTGCGGGGCATCATCGAAAAACTGGATTACCTGAAGGACCTTGGTATCGGGCTCCTCTGGCTGTCTCCGATTTATCCTTCGCCGCTTGCGGACGAAGGGTATGATATCTCGGATTATTACGGCGTTGATCCCCGGTTTGGCTCTCTGGAGGACGTCGGGGAGCTGATTGCCGAAGCAAAGAAACGCGGCATCCGGATCGTGATGGATCTGGTCGTGAATCACTGCTCGGATGAGCATGAATGGTTCCGGAAAGCCTGCGAAGATCCGGACGGACCTTACGGAAGTTATTTTTACATCCGCCATTTTCAGTCGGACGGGGCGCCGCCGACAAACTGGAGATCCTTTTTCGGGGGTTCGGCCTGGGAAGCGCTTCCGGGGCATCCTGATCGCTGCTATCTGCACGCATTTCATAAAAAACAGCCGGATCTGAACTGGGAAAATGCGGCTCTTCGCGAAGAAATCTTCAAAAATATCAACTGGTGGCTGGATAAAGGGCTCGGTGGATTCCGGGTGGATGCCATCATTTACATCAAAAAACCGGATGTGTTCCATGACTATCCGGCGGACCGCAGTGACGGGATGTCGTCTTTTGCCAACATTTTGAAGGATGCGCATGGAATCGGCGACTTTTTGGGGGAAATGCAGGCGCGCGCGTTTGCGCCACATGATGCCTTCTCGGTGGGGGAAGTTTTAGGCGAGAAACCGGGTGCTCTGGCGGAATTTATCGGTGAAAACGGGTATTTTTCCAGTATTTTTGATTTTGAAGAGGACAACTTCGGGTTCAGCGAAAAGGGCTGGTATGACCGGACTCCCTGCCTGCCGGAGGATTACAAGCAGTGCGTCTTCCGGGCGCAGAAAAAGGCGGAAGGAATTGGATTCTTTTCCAATATCATCGAGAATCACGACGAAGCCAGGGGCGTGAGCCGCTATATACCGGCGGATGAACTGTGCGCGGACGCCAAGAAAGCCCTGGCAGCGGCTTATTTCTTCATGCGCGGCATTCCGTTTATCTACCAGGGGCAGGAACTCGGCATGGAAAATCTTGTGTTCCATTCTACGGATGAGTTTTCGGACTGCAGTTCGTTCGACCAGTACGAAACCGCGCTCGCGGCGGGCTGTACGGAAGAGGAGGCGCTGGACTCGGTTTCCCGATACAGCCGTGACAACGCCCGCACGCCGATGCAGTGGACCGGCGGCCACGCGGCGGGGTTTACGACCGGAACCCCCTGGTACAGGGTCAATCCGAACTATACGGAGGTGAATGCGGAAAAGGAATTGAAAGACCCGGATTCCGTTCTGCATTTCTATCGAAAGATGGCAGCGCTTCGCAGGGATCAGCGATACAAAGACACGTTTGTGTACGGAGAGTTCATTCCGTGGATGCCTGAGCAGAAGAATCTGCTTGCCTACATCCGCAGCGGCTCGCCCTCGGTTCTTGTGGCGGTGAACATGCAGAAGGAAGCGCAGACGGTCGCCTGCCCGGAAACGGCCGCGACGATCCTCTTATCAAACCGCCCGGCAGAGGGACCGGTCAGCGGGACGATCCGGCTGGCCGGGTGGCAGGCGGTTGTTGTGGAACTGTGAGCAGGTATGAAGTTCAATGCATATTACACTGGTTAGTTAAGAACCTTGAACGGGGTCAGACCCCGTTCAGGTTCTTTAACTAACTCCGCCCGCCCCCGCATAATAAGCCTCCAGAGCCGGACGCGCCGCTGTGTAATATTTTTGCAGGGCCGGGTCGAAGTGCCGGCCCATTCCGTCCATGATGATGGCGTCGGCCTTGTCAAACGGCATGGCATCCTTATAGACGCGCTTGCAGACAAGGGCATCGTAGACGTCCGCGATCGCCATGATCCTGGCTTCGATTGGGATCGCCTCTCCGGCCAGGCCTTCCGGATAACCGCTTCCGTCGAAATGCTCATGATGATAGTGCGCGACGTTTTCGGCCAGAATCCGGAATTCCGTGTCGTCGGTGTCCTTGAGAATCTCATGCACGATGCGGGCGCCCTCAGCCGCGTGGGACTTCATCTGTTCCATCTCGTCCGGTGTGAAGCTGCCCGGTTTCCTGAGGATCGCGTCGTCGACCGCGATTTTTCCGAGATCGTGCATCGGCGCGGCCTTGATCAGGTTTTGGCAGAATGTCTCTGAAAATGCGCAGTCCCCGTCCTTTTTCATCTCCGCGACCAGAAGCCGGACGCCTTCACTTGTGCGCCGTATATGACCGCCGGTTGAATTGTCCCGGCTTTCAACCATGGTCGCCATACCGAGAATAAAGCTGTTGTGCATCTCGATCAGGTTCTCGGTTTTCTTCTGTACTTCCCTCTCAAGATCGGCGTTGTAGGTGTTCAGGAGGGAAATGTATTTCTGGTTCTTCGTATCGTCAGTAAAGACGAATTGATAGCCCTTCCTTTTCCGGTCGTCATAGAGGTACTGGATGTTGACGGCATAAATCGGCGAACCGTCTTCCCGCTGAAAATAAAACTGATGCCGGGACTCATCGCTCCGAAATGAATCCAGCCGGTCAAGGAGCGTCTCTTTGATGAAAGGACTCACGGAAGCCGGGTGATCTACGGTCAGGTCCATGAGCTCCGGCAGAATACTCTTTGCGACCTCACTGCTTCCCAGATAGCGGTCATGGAAGTCCACTGATATAAAACCGATCTCCCTGGCCTGCATGATGGAATCGGTGATCGTCTCGGTAAGATCGTACAGGCAGATGCGCCGGGCGATCAGCAGATACATCACCTGTGCAAAAACATAGGAAGCGGGAATCAGTTCCGCGCCGGGCATGATGGCGTGGCGGCCAAGGTAGCAGATAAAGGATACGATTTCCGGGATGAACAGCAGGATCAGAATGTTGCGGGAGACCTGCTTCTTTTTCAGATAGCTGTAGATGATCGTGATGAAGCTCACAAGGAAGAACGTGATCACCATGATATAAAAAATGGTGTGTGCCGGTCCGTATTCTCTCCGGAGCACCCCCTGTCCGTCCACGATTTCAAAAGAAACGTTCCTGTAAAAAACCGGCAGATATCCGATTGTGAGCACAAGGAAATACACCGCTGTGATAAAGATAATGGTGAGCGTGCGGTACAGTTTGCTGATCTCGATCTGGCAGAGGCTGAAGATGCTCATCGTAATGAAGAACAGGAGGAAACACCCGCCGATATAAATGATCTTCTGGGCTGCGAGAGCCGCGTCAAGATGCTGCGATAAGGCCAGCAGCACGTAGCCGAGATTGACAAGGGGAATCAGGGTAAAAACCAGCGTGAAATATACATTAAAATGTTTATGCCAACGGTAGGTATATATGATCGTCAGAACAAACGATGCGATAAAAGCTCCGATATAATAGTTTGTGATCATGTGCAGCTCCTTGCGGTAAGTCAGGCGAAGCGGCCGGCCTGACCCTGGGGATTCCCTAAATGGATACCATCAGCCTGCCGGATGGAAGTGCCTCCATTTTATCATAATTTACTGATCCGCGAGCGGATGAATGCAGAGAGACAAGGACGTTGTCCTCAACAGGAAAAAGTGATACACAATCCGAAAGCATCCTGTTATACTGGCTTACGAAATCACACCGCATCAAAGGCGGCAACAGGAGAACATGATGGCTGAGGCGACCCGAACTTTTACCTCAAATGATCTTGCAAGAATATCAAGCCCTTCCTGCGAGGGCTGCGGCGAGTGCTGCCGCGGGATGGGTGACACCATTGTGCTGGACCCTTATGACGCGCACATGCTTGCGTACGGACTTGGGCGGGATTTTGCGTCGCTTTTGAACCGGGAGGTCGAACTGCATCTGGAAAATGGCGTGATCCTTCCGCATCTGGCGATGAAGGGCCCGGCGGAAGCGTGTTCTTTTCTGGGCGGGGACGGCCGGTGCGGCATTCATGCCATAAGGCCCGGGATCTGCCGCCTGTATCCGCTTGCCCGGCAGTACACGGATGATGGCGTCCGGTATTTTGTCCTCAGGGACGCCTGCGCCGGTCACGCGATGAGCAAGGTCAGAATCCGTCAGTACCTGGGCATCCCGGACCTGCCGGAGTATGAGCGGTTCAAGAACGACTGGTTTCATTTTCTTTCGGACGCGGAAACGGCCGCCCAGACGGCAAAGGACGATCAAACCCGGAAAGAGCTCGGTTTGTTTCTCCTTGAAACATTTTTCCTGCGACCCTATGACGGTGATTTCTATGAACTCGTCGGCAGGCGCATGAAGAGAGCGCGGCATTTTCTTATGGAATAGTCAGGGGGTTCAATGATGATGGATGTATATGTAGGGAAGGTGCGGCGGGCCGCCATTTTCATGTGTGTATGGCTTCTTATAGCAGGCGCTGCAAGTGCGCGCGGCGTTTCAGCCGGGACAAAGTCCTGGAACCGGATTGTGCTCCGCGAAATCGCGAAAACAGAAAACGGCGGAGGGTATTCCACGGTCAGGCAGACGTCCTTATATCCCCAGACCAGCTGGACGGGAATGAAGAGGGCCTGGTCGTACTCGAGGAAAAACGGGATTTCGATCCGGATGGAGCTGGCGCGGCCTTCATTTTGCTCATCAGCCTCGTATATGATGCTGCTCAAAGCGCTCTCGGTCTGGGACGAGGATGCCGTCATCGGGAAGAAAGCGTGGATTGCGCTTCGGCCTTATACGGTGAAAGGCATGAAGTACAAAGTGCAGGATGACGGCGTCGGCTGCTTCGGGTACGCCAATGCCAACGGTCCCGGCGTAGCGATGCTGGTGAAAACGATCGGGGCGGGGAAAAACATTTATATCGGAGGGCGGAAGGATTACCCGTCCGCCGCAAAATGGCGAAAAGCCTGGAAAAAGGCGAAAAAAGGCGACTTCCTGAAGCTGTTTTTTAACAGCGCGATCGGCCGGGATGAACTCGGTCATCAGGTGATCTTTATGGGCACACAGAAGGCTTATAAAGACGGTGTGCGGGACGACCTCATTTACTACTGGTCCTCCCAGCAGAGCACGAACGGATACGGAATTGCCTGCCGCCATGCTTCTGAGATCAGGCGGGCGGTTCTGACAAAGATCACGAATCCGGAGGCATTTGCGGAGGCGGACGTTTTGCTGCCTCCGAACCGGAAGAACCGGTGGCTCGGTTCGCTTCTCCGTAAAAATGTTTCTGTTAAGGCGATGAAGCGGCGAATTCAGTGACAGGAATGTAAGTTGGAGTAAAGATGTTGTCAGTTAGAGATAGAGATAATTAAAGAGAGTACTTGACCTCGGTGTATAATGTTTAACGACGAAGAAA
>CACXFK010000188.1 GCA_902766945.1 uncultured Lachnospiraceae bacterium
CGGAAAATGCGATTCTGCTTAACGAATGGGCATGATTGGTATATACTGGTTGAGAGAAATGGAGAGATAAATGATGAAATTACTTGCTTTGATTGTTTTCATAGCCGTGTATGTCGTGATGATTGCACTGCCGCGTTTCCGCGTACATGCGGCTGTCTGTGCGGCCCTCATCTTTATTGTGACCCGCATCGTTCACCTGCCCGATTTGCCTCAGGTCCTGAATTTTAACGTACTCCTGATGCTGCTCGGCATGATGCTGATCGTACACTTCTTTATCGAATCGAAGATGCCGATGCAGATTGCGGACGTGCTGCTGGACAAGTCAAAAAATCTGTGCATGGTCACGATCTTTCTGTCTCTGTTTGCAGGCGTGATTTCCGCATTCATCGACAATGTCGCGACCGTTCTGATGATCGCTCCGGTGGCCATCGCCATTTCCAAAAAGCTGAAGGTATCACCTGTACCGATGGTCATCTCGATTGCCGTGTCCTCGAATCTGCAGGGAGCCGCGACGCTGGTCGGCGATACGACCTCGATCCTTCTTGCCTCGTACGCCAGGATGACGTTTACGGATTTCTTCTATATGAACGGGCGGCCCGGAATCTTCTTCGCCGTTGAACTCGGAGCCCTCGCAACGGTGCCGATCATGATGTTCCTGTTTCGTGATCTCAAGGAGCCGGTGGCTGCGGAGGAAAGGACCGAAGTGAAAACCATGGTGCCGACTGCCGCGCTGCTTCTGACGATCATCGTGCTGATCATAGCATCCTTTTTCCCAAACCGGCCGGAGATGACAAACGGCGTCGTCTGCATGGGCTTCGGCCTGCTCCTGATGGTGTATTCGCTGCTGTCCGAGAAAAGCCCTGAGGGCTGCCGGGCCTGCATCAAGGATGTTGACTATATGACGCTGATCCTTCTCGCGTCGCTGTTCGTCATCGTAGATGGCGTAACGGAAGTCGACATCATCGATGACATCGCAAATCTGTTCGTCAGAATCGGAGGCAGCAACCGCTTCTTCCTGTTTACGTTGATCGTCTGGGGCTCGGTCCTCATCTCGGCCTTTGTCGACAATATCCCGTACGTCACCGCGATGCTGCCGGTCCTTGCGGGCGTATCCTCGATGACCGGGACGGACCCGAACCTGTTGTTCTTCGGCCTCCTGACAGGTGCGACGCTTGGCGGCAATCTGACGCCCGTCGGCGCATCGGCCAATATTACAGGTATCGGAATTCTGAAAAAGAACGGATACGACGTGCCGAACGGGACCTTTATGAGGATCTCGGTGCCGTTCACACTGGCGGCCGTAACGGTCGGATATCTGTTTTTGTGGTTTGCCTGGAACTGATCACTTTGCTGAATCTGAATAAAGGACAAAAAACCAGCGGCCGGGGAGCCGCTGGTTTTGTATCTGCGGTGCTTTGGGGGAAGCACCGCCAAAAAGGGGAAAAGAACGCTGAGATTAAAGATGGAGCACACGGTCGGCGATTTCCTGTGTGCGGCCCTGGTTCCAGTACTGAGTACCGATATAGCCGCAGGTACGCCTTGCGACGTGCATCTTGGACTGATCGCGGTTGCCGCAGTTCGGGCATTCCCAGACGAGCTTGCCCGTGCTGTCTTTCTTGATCTGGATCTCGCCGTCAAAGCCGCAGACCTCGCACAGATCGCTCTTTGTATTGAGCTCCGCGTACAGGATCGTATCGTAGATGTGCTGCATCACGCGGATGACCGCCGGGATGTTGTTCTGCATGTTCGGCACTTCGACGTAGCTGATCGCACCGCCCGGGCTGAGCTGCTGGAAGTCGGCTTCCTTGCTGAGCTTGGAGAAGGCGTCGATGTTTTCCGTGACGTGGATATGATAACTGTTGGTGATGTAGTTCTTATCCGTTACGCCCGGGATTTTTCCGAATCTGCGCTGCAGACATTTTGCGAACTTGTAGGTCGTGCTCTCAAGCGGTGTGCCGTAGACGGAATAGTCGATGTTTTCTTCTTTTTTCCATCTGGCGCACGCGTCGTTCAGGGCCTGCATCACCCGGAGGCCGAATGCCTTGCCTTCCTCGGATGTATGGGAGAGGCCTTTCATGTAGAACACGCACTCCGCAAGACCCGCGTATCCGAGAGAGATCGTTGAATACCCGTTGTAAAGCAGCTTGTCGATCGTCTCGCGGGATTTCAGTCTTGCGATCGCGCCGTCCTGCCAGAGGATCGGAGCGACGTCGGAAGGCGTTCCGAGGAGCCTCTCGTGACGGATCCGAAGCGCCCGATGGCAGAGCTCAAGACGCTCGTTCATCAGAGCCCAGAACTTATGCTCATCTTTTCCGGAAGAGCAGGCGATGTCCACAAGGTTGAGCGTGACAACGCCCTGGTTGAAACGGCCGTAATATTTGTGGCGGCCGGGTTTGTAGCTCTTGTCGTTTGCGATATTGCCGACGCCGGCGTCCGTGAACCGGTCGGGCGTCAGGAATGAGCGGCAGCCCATGCAGGGATAGACGTCGCCCTTGAGCTCGAGCGCTTTCTTCTCGGAAATATAATCCGGAACCATGCGCTTTGCCGTGCATTTTGCCGCAAGCTCGGTCAGGTAGAAGTAAGGCGTGCCTTCCTTCACGTTATCTTCCTGAAGCACATAGATCAGCTTCGGGAAAGCGGGCGTGATATAGACGCCGCTCTTGTCCTTCACGCCGAGGATGCGCTGCTTCAGCATGACTTCGATGACGATCGCCAGGTCGTCGCGAAGCTGTCCTTCCGGGACTTCATGGAGATACAGGAAGACCGTGACAAACGGAGCCTGGCCGTTTGTGGACTGCAGCGTGATCAGCTGATACTGGATCGTCTGACATCCGGACTCGATCTCTTTTAACAGTTCTTTTTCGACGAGCTCGGCGAGCTTATCATCCGGTACGTCGATCCCGGTTTCCTTCAGTTCCTGCTTCAGTCTGGCGGAAATCTTCTTACGGCTTACGTCGACGAACGGCGCCAGATGGGACATCGTGATCGTCTGTCCGCCATACTGGCTGGAAGCGACCTGCGCGACGATCTGGGATGCGACGGTGCAGGCGGTGGCAAAGCTCTTCGGCTTGTCGATATGCGTGCCGGAGATGCAGGTGCCGTTCTGCAGCATGTCCTCCAGATTGACCAGGTCGCAGTTGTGCATGTGCTGTGCGAAGTAATCCGCATCATGGAAATGGATGATGCCTTCCTTATGCGCTTCAACGATCTCTTCCGGAAGCAGGTAGCGGCCCGTATAATAGCGGCTCCATTCACCGGCCATATAGTCGCGCTGGACAGAAAGGACGGTCGGATTCTTGTTGCTGTTTTCCTGCTTGACTTCCTCATTATCGCGCTCGACGACGCCGGCAATCTTCTGGTCGATGTTGCTCATCTTGCGCATCTCGTTGTGCTTGTAGCGGTACGTGATGTAAAGACGGGCAACCTTGGGCTTGCCGGAGCACATCAGCGCGTCTTCGACCTTGTCCTGGATCTCTTCCACGGAGAGGTCACGGCCTGCATTTGCCGCGTCCTTCTCGATGCCGCGGGTGATCTCGTCAATCTGCTTTTCAGAGAGACGCTCAGAGAGGATGCCCTCCTCCTTGTTGGCGCGCTCGATCGCTTCCGCGATCTTGACACGGTCAAACAGAACACGCTCGCCGGAGCGCTTCATAACGCACATGGTCGGTTCATCGACGTGCATATTGCCGTCGAGATCTTCATTATAAATATACATAAACTCCCCTCCCCTTTGCAAACAATATTTATGCCGCAAGACAAAAACATGCCACAAGATATTGTGGGTGCATCATCCATTATAACGAAACGGGAACAGAATGCAACCCCTTTTTCACCGGATCTGTTTGGAGTTGTACGGGCCACTTCCAGGTGGTAAAATAAGCTGGTAATGATTGAAAATGGAGGGAACAGGCCATGGCATCAGGCAGGGACAACGGGAACATCCCCGAGATCGACCGGGAGCTGGAACGGCTTCAGGACCTCGGCATCCTGGGAAAGGATTTCATGTCCGGGATCTACCGGGATTTCTACGGCGGGAACGACGGCGCAGGCGCGGGCGATGCGGGCAGCGGGACGAAAGGCAGTGCGGATAAGGAAGCCGGCAGCGCGCACGGAGCAGCGGAAGGCGGGACGATAGGCTCTGCGGCGGATCGGACCGAAGAAGAGAAACAGCCTGATGCGGCAGTGCCGGATCAGGTGCCTGAAACCGAACCCCCGAAGACGGCCGAACCGGAAGAGGATCCGATGGAGACGCTTGACAAGCTGATCGGACTTAAGACGATCAAGCATGACGTCAGGGAGCTGACTGATTTCGTGAGGATCCAGAAGATGAGGAAGGATGACGGCCTCAGATCCGTTCCGGTTTCGCTTCATCTTGTGTTTACCGGAAATCCCGGAACCGGTAAGACGACGGTCGCCCGCATTTTAGCAAAGCTGTACCAGCAGATCGGCGTTCTTTCAAAGGGACAGCTCGTGGAAGTGGACCGGTCCGGTCTCGTCGCCGGATACGTCGGGCAGACGGCCATCAAGACGCAGGAACAGATCCAGAAAGCGCTCGGAGGCGTCCTTTTCATCGATGAGGCCTATTCTCTCGCGCAGAAGGACGACGCGTTCGGCCAGGAGGCGATCGACACGATCCTGAAAGCGATGGAAGATCACCGCGATGATCTGGTCGTCATCGTGGCCGGATACACAAAGCCGATGGAAAAGTTCATCAACAGCAATCCGGGACTCAAGTCGCGCTTTAACAAGTATATTGAATTTCCGGATTACACGATCGACGAGCTTGAGGCGATCTTCCGGATGAATTGCGGGAAGTACGACTATCAGGTGGAGGAGGAAGCCGAGAAGCATATCCGCGAGATGATCGTGCTCAGAAAACTCACCAAGACGGAAAACTTTGCAAACGCCCGCGAAGTCAGGAATCTGTTCGAGGAGATCATCACCAATCAGGCAAGAAGGATCGCGTCGATGGAGAACCCTTCGCATGAGGATATGATGCTGATCACGATGGAAGACCTCGTGGATGCGGAGCTGGAG
>CACXFK010000189.1 GCA_902766945.1 uncultured Lachnospiraceae bacterium
CCTCGTCATAAGCCTCGTCATAAGCCTCGTCCAGCCACTCGATCTCATCTTCTTCGTCGTCAAAATAGGTGCCTTCATCCTCCGTGTAAATATCGAAGTCGGCCGCACCGGTCGCATCCGCGTCCGTCTGTTCGTCCTCATCAAAGAACAGTTCGAAATCCTCCTCCGGAATCTCCTCGTAATTGTTCTCTGTGATGACGTCTTCCGTATAGGCCTGCCAGTCATCGTCATCATAGGCTTCCGCGTGTCCTTCGCCGCAGAGACGGCACGCGGCCGCCGGCATATAGGCGGCGCTGACATAGTCCGAAGATTGATGCTCGCACGCCGTTGTGGGAAGAAGATTGGTCAGGCCGCAGGTTGTCACCTTCTGTACGGTGTCCGGTTTCGCAAAAGACGTAATCGCCTTATTCGCGGTCAGCCGGCTCATAATCGCTTTCCAGAGCGTCTTGTGATACTCTCTGTACGTTCCCTCTTCCGGCATTTCCTCATTGTTGTCGAAGCCCGCCCAGATCCCCATCGTGTAATAAGGCGTATACCCGACAAACCACAGATCGTTGTAATTGGAGGTCGTACCGGTCTTTCCCGCGACCGGCATACCGCTTTCCAGCTGAACAGCTGCAGCGGTGCCCTCTTTGACGACATCTTCCATCGCATCCGTCAGGATCCAGGCCGTATCCGCGCTGACGGCGCGGCGCGTCTCCGGTGTGTTGTCGATCACGACCTGCCCGTTCTGATCCAGGATCTTCGTGTAAAAGATCGGCTTGGTATAGATGCCTCCGTTCGCAAGCGCCGCATACGCGGCCGTGAGCTGAAGATTGCTGACGCCTTTGGAAATGCCTCCGAGCGCAAGCGGCTGCACGATGTCTTTCGCCGGATCAAGGCTTGTGAATCCGAACTTCAGAAGCTGCTGGTATCCGCGGGCCGGTGTGATCTGTGTCAGCGTCTTCACCGCCGCCACATTGACCGAGTCCGTCACCGCCTGTCTCAGCGTGATCCAGCCGCGGTACTCTCCGCCCGCGTTATGGACGTCGGTTCCGTTTTCATACTGATAAGGGGCGTCCTCCACATAGGAACCGATCGTTTTCGCGCCGCTGTCAAGCGCCGCCGCATAGGTAGACAGGATTTTAAATGTGGACCCGGGCTGCCTGTACGTCGCCGTCGCCCGGTTGAGCGTCAGGGACGCCGTCTTTGCACCGCGTCCGCCCACAATCGCCTTGACATAACCGGTCCTCTGATCCATGACGACAAGGGAGGACTGAGGCTGCGGAACAAACTCTGTCCGCTCGGATACGATCTCATCCCCTTCCTTCATCACGGCGTTTCTGTAAAGGTCGACGTAGTGCTGCGCCTCTGCTTCGGAGTCAAACAGCAGGTCGAAGGACTTCCCTTCGTTCGCGCTGCTTTCTCTGGTCCGGAAGTAGTTCCGCATCATTTCCCGGCTGTAATTATCTGTCGATCCGTCTTCGTGCCGCACCGTGAGGGCGAAATCAAGATAATACTGCACGCCCTCCGGGAAATTGGCCGGATTATTGAATTCCTCGTCACAGATTGTCTGGATGGCCTGATCCTGAGTGGTATAGATGCGCAGTCCGCCCGAATAGAGCAGCTGGTAGGCCTGAACCTCGGTGTACCCTTTCTGGGACATCAGGTCCTTTACGACCTGAGCCGTCAGCTCGTCGACAAAATAACTGTACACGGTGTTTCGGGCCTCGTGGACGGTCTGCGCGTCGGCGATCCGGGTATACACGTCGTCATCCAAAGCAGCCTGCTTCTCTTCTTCCGTGATATACCCCAGTTCCACCATCTTATTCAGGATACGGCTCCTCCGGCCGGCATTCTCTTCAGGATGGCGGATCGGATTGTACCGGCTCGGGTTCTGTGTGATGCCGGCGATGACCGTCGATTCGGAGAGCGTCAGATCCCACACGTTTTTGTTGAAATACTTTCTCGACGCAGCCTGCACACCGTATGTTCCGGCGCCGAGATTGATGGTGTTCAGATAATTCTCCAGGATCAGATCCTTGTTCTGGAGTTTCTTCTCCAGCTCCAGCGCAAGGTACTGCTCCTGGATCTTCCGCTTGATGCGGTCCAGCGTCGTCTTCTCTTCCGTCCAGTTTGTGAAAACATTGTTCTTAAGGAGCTGCTGCGTGATCGTGCTCGCGCCCTGCGACAGCCGGAATGAGTGCATCGCGGCATACACCGCCGCGCGGATCAGTCCTTTCGGGTCAACGCCTTTATGGAGGTAAAACCGCTCGTCTTCCGCCGAAATGACCGCATTTTTCAAACTGTCCGGCACCCGGTCAAGCGAGACCGCGGTCCGGTTGGAATCCGACGAAGTCAGCTTCTGGAGCTCCACGCCGTCGGAGTCGTAGATAAATGTCGCGTATCCCCCCGGTGAGATCGTGATTGTATCGATATCCGGGGCCCCGTCTGCAATGCTGCGCCACATACCGGCCGCAAGGCCCAGAGCGGCTACGATCAGAGAAAGACAGACAAACAAAAGTGCGCGGACGATCCACAGGCCCACGCGCTTTTCGATCTTCCGTGAGGAAGATACCAGTTCATCTTCTTTTTTTTCGATCCCGTACCAGGAATAATTCATACGCTTATGCTGTCGCTTTTTTTCCTCTTGTGAGCCATTCGATGATACCGATGACGGCCACGCCGCCGATTCCGATCACGTCCGTCAGCATGCCCGGATACATAAGCGCCAGACCGGCTGCGGCGATGATCACGCGGAACAGCGGATTCATCGGGCCAAACATATATCCCTCGATCGCCACGGCAACGGCAAACATGCCGATGAAGCTCGTAACGGCGATCAGGATGAAGCCTGCCGCTGACGTATCAATCAGGAGCATCTGCGGATTGAGACAGAAGATATACGGAATCAGGAAAGCCGCAATCGCGAGCTTCGTCGCATTGAACGCCGTCACCATCGGATTGGACTTGGCGATCGCAGACCCCGCATAAGCCGCCAGGGCGACCGGCGGAGTGATGTCGGCCACGATTCCGAAGTAGAATACGAACATACTCGCGCACAGCGTGTTGAGACCCATACCGGTCGTCAGAATCGGCGCGCAGGTCGTCGCCATGATGATATAGGTCGCCGTGGTCGGAACGCCCATGCCGAGGATGATGCAGCAGAGCATCGTCAGGAAGAGCGCAATCATCAGTTGGCCGTGCGAAATGCCGACGATCGCCGTGATAAAGACCTGCCCGAGGCCGGTCATCGTGACCACACCGGCGATGATGCCGGCGATGCCGCAGGCAACGGCGATACTGAGCGTATTTTTCGCTCCGGTCTCAAGTGCGTCGAGGAACTTCTTCGGGGTCAGGCGGTGCTCTTTATTGAACATGCTGACCACGATGCACAGAAGCGTCGCGATAATCGCCGCGCGGCTCATCGTGTAGCCCGAGCAGATCAGATATACGAGCGCTACGAGCGGAACCAGCAGGTAAATCTTGGGAAGCAGATCCCTCGCCTTCGGGAGCTGATCTCTCGGGACGCCCTTCAGGCCAAGCCGCTTCGCGCGAAGATGCACCATCAGGAAAATGCCGAGGAAATAAAGCACAGCCGGAAGGACGGCTCTTATGACGATGTCCGAGTACGGCACACCCACCATTTCCGCCATGAGGAACGCAGCGGCACCCATGATCGGGGGCATGATCTGTCCGCCGGTTGAAGCGGCCGCCTCGACGGCTCCTGCGAATTCACCGGGATAGCCGGTCTTTTTCATCATCGGGATTGTGACCGAACCCGTCGTCACGGTATTGCCGACGCTGGAGCCGGATACCATGCCGCAGAGCGCACTGGAAATAACCGCGACCTTTGCGGGACCGCCCGATGCGGAGCCTGCCAGCGAATTGGCGCAGGCGATGAAGAAATCGGCGATGCCGGTCGATTCCAGGAATGCGCCGAATATGATGAACAGCACGATGTAGGTGCTGCAGACACCGACCGGGGTGCCGATCACGCCTGTCGTCGTATAGAACAGGTTGTAAATGATGCTTCGGATCGCCTTATAGAAGGACGGGCTGCGTCCCGTCGTCATGCCGACGTAAAATGCGTAGATGACAAAGCAGCCGGCCACAACCAGGATCGGTATGCCGGTCACGCGCCGGCAGCACTCCGCCAGGACAAGGATGCCGATGGCGCCAAGTGCGATCTCCAGATTGGAGATGCGGGTTCCGTGGTCGATGATGGCTTTGCTGTTCATAGTGAAATAGAAGAAGCAGCAGGCACCGACCGCACCGATGATGAGATCGTAAAACGGTATGCGGTTCACCTTCTGCTTGATGTCCGTCTTGACCGGAAAAAGGACGAAGACAAATACGATCACAAGACCGAGGAAAAGAGAACGGCGGATCCGTTCATCCCATACCGCAAACAGGTTCATATAGATCATGAACACCGAGAAAGCCGCCAGCGCCACTTTGATCACAATCGCCGGAACACCTTCCCATGGCCGCGTGTTGGATTCGCGGTCATACTTTTTCATAATCTCTTCGACATCAGCCTGCGTACCGACATCCACGAAATCGTCCTGAATCGCCGCTTCGTTTTTGAGTTCTTCAGCCGTGTCGGGTATCCTGTTCTCACTCATAAGAGACCCTCCTCTTACCATGGAATAATATGACGTTTCTCATAGGAGAAGCGCACAAAGGAATTGCGTCCGCACATATCCCTGAGGGAAATGTCTTCCCCGCCGTTCACGTTCAGTATATGATCCGAAACGGTTCCGACGATATAGACAAGGTCGGGAATCTCGCGGTCAAATCCTGTGACGATCATGCTTCCGTCTTCTCCGTATTCAAGCGTCTGCCCCTCTTCGATCTGTGTCTGAACGCCCGCACCGAAATTATAGTAAATCGTTTTGACAACAAAAATCCGGCCGTCACGCAGCTCATAAAAATCTGTCAGCGGACTGTTATTGACCGAATGGATAAACCCGACGCTGAACGTATCCCCGTCCCTGACCGGGTAACGGGCATACTCCACACCCGTGTCCGCATTGGTCAATACCAGATAACCGCCCTCAGAGGAGAAAAAAATGGTGGCAGCCGCCACCATAATCAGAATCACAACAGCTGCCACCAGAATACTACTTCTGAAATGATGCGCTTTATTCGACTTCGATGCCCTGTTCAGCATAATACTTCGCAGCACCCGGATGGAACGGAACGTCAATGCCCTTCACAGCGTCTTCAAGATTGAGGAAGTTGAACTTGTCATGTCCTGCAGCAAGCTGTTCCTGGTTCTCGAACATCGCCTTGGTCAGCTCATAAATCGCCTCCTCGGAGATCTCGGTCGCCGCGATCAGCGTAGCGCGGACGGAAACCGTCGTCGCGTCTTCGGTCACGCCCTGATAAGTGCCGGCCGGAATCGTTGTCTCCGTGTAGAAGGAGTACTTATCCTGAAGCTTCTTGATGTGCTCCTCATCGAGCTGGACGATCGTCACGTCCTTAACCGTAGCGAGGTCGACAACCGCCGTCGTCGGAGCGCCGGCCACGATGAACGCCGCGTCGATCTTGCCGTCCTTAAGGCTCTCTGCGGAATCGCCGAAGCCGAGGTTGGAGACCGTGATGTCATCAAAGGTCAGGTCATACGCTTCAAGCATCTGCTTGGCGTTGAACTCTGTGCCGGAGCCCGCGTCACCGACAGAAACCACTTTGCCTTTCAGGTCGGCAACGGTCTTGATGTCGCTGTTGCAGGTGACGATCTGAACCGTCTCATCATAAAGGCCGGCCACAGCAGAAAAGGTATCATAGGCACCTTCGCCTTCAAAAAGATCTGTTCCTGTGTACGCGTAGTACATTACGTCATTCTGAACAAGTGCCAGATCGGAGATGCCTTCGTCGATCTCCTGGATGTTCGCCTTGGAAGCGCCTGAAGAAGCAACCGAGAGTTCGCACTCTTCAAGAAGCGGATTCAGAACAGTCGCCATCACGCCGCCGACAGCGTAATATGTTCCGGTCGTTCCGCCCGTACCGAACTTCAGAGTGTCCTTAGCAAAGGCAGGAACTGCAGCTGAAACGATCAGGGCTGCGGAAAGAGCCGACGTGATGAGAACAGATGAAATTTTTTTCATATGACACCTCCTCAATGTTTGAATATTAATCCCACAAAGTATATTACACCACAATTTTCTAAAAATAGCAATGGTTTCGGTCGTCAGCCGAGAACCAGCCGGGCCGCGCCGTAGATGCCGGCGTCATTTCCAAGCTCCGCAAGCACGATCGGGGTCTCTTTGTCTGCCGGGAAAGCGTTGTCGCGGAAGTACTTGCCCACGATATCCACGAGAACCTGGCCGGCCTTGGAGACGCCGCCTCCGATGACGATCACCTCCGGATCCACGACGCAGGCGTAGGTCGCAAGGGTGGTGCCCAGATATTTCGCAAAGCGGTTCACGATGCGGTCCGCTGCGGCGTCGCCTTCTTTGTATGCGTCAAAGACGTTCTTGGACGACAGGTCATCAGCGCTGAGCTTTGTATCGCTGCAGCCTGACGCAAGTTCTTCTCTCGCAAGCCGGACAATGCCGGTTGCGGATGCCACCTGCTCAAGGCAGCCGCAGTTGCCGCAGCCGCACGGATCGTGAATATCGTCCGCCACATGCGCATGTCCGATCTCGCCGCCTGCGCCGTGAGCGCCTTCGACGAGCTTTCCGTCCACGATGATGCCTCCGCCGACGCCCGTTCCGAGCGTGACGACAATGGCGCCTCTGCGGCCTTCAGCGCCGCCTTTCCACATCTCGCCGAGCGCCGCTACATTTGCGTCATTGCCGGCGCGGATCGGCAGGCCCGTCAGTTTCCCGAGGATCTGTCCGATATCGGTTTCACCCCAGTGAAGGTTGACTGCATACGGCATCTTGTTTTCGCGAACCGGGCCGGGAGCGCCGACGCCCGCGCCCGCGACGTCCTCCTTGCTGATGCCCTTCTCTTCCATCTTGGCTAGAATGGTCGCTGCGATGTCCGGAAGAACCTTGGATCCGCCGTCCTCTGTTCTCGTCGGGATCTCCCACTTCTCCATCAGCGTGCCGTCGGTTCCGAAGAGTCCGCATTTCACGGTCGTACCGCCAATATCGATTCCGAAACAATACTTTGCCATCTTAAGAATCCTCCCTTTTATTTGACATGTTATCCTGAATGCGGCGGTAAAGCTCCTGCGCCGCATTATATCCCATCTTCTTCTGTCTGTGATTCACCGCTGCCGTCTCGACAATCACCGCGAGATTGCGGCCGGGCCGGATCGGAAGTGAATGGCAGACGACCTTGTTGCCGAGGAACTCCGTGAACTCTTCCTCCATTCCGAGGCGGTCATATTCCCGCTCCCTGCTCCAGTCCTCAAGCTTGATCACCAGATCAATCGCCTGGGTGTTTTTGACGTGCTCAACGCCGTACAGGGTTTTGACGTCGATGATGCCGATCCCCCTGAGCTCGATAAAGTGCCTCGTAAGATCCGGTGCCTCACCGACCAGGGTCGCGTCCGACACCTTGCGGATGATCACGACGTCATCACTCACAAGCCGGTGGCCGCGCCGCACAAGCTCCAGAGCGGCCTCGCTCTTCCCGATCCCGCTCTCGCCCATGATGAGGACGCCCTCGCCGTATACGTCGACGAGCACACCGTGAACCGAGATGCTGGGAGCAAGTTCTACGCCCAGCCAGCGGATGATCTCCGCCATAAACCCGCTGGTCGTCCGTTCGGTCACCAGTGTCGGCACGCCGTACTTGCAGGCGATGCTGAGCATATCTTCCGACGGTTCTGTCAGTGTGGTAAAAATGACACAGGGTATGCCGCTTGATACAAATCTCTCGTAGATCGCCCGGCGCTCTTCGTCCGGAAGCTGCATGATGTAGGAGTACTCGACGTACCCGATGATCTGGACGCGCTCCCTGACAAAATGGTCATAGTAGCCCGTCAGCTGCAGAGCCGGCCTGTTGATATCCGGCGTCGTCAGTTCGATCGCCTCCATATCAATCTCCGGCGTAAGATTCTGAAGCTTCAATGCATCTGCCAGCTTCTGCAATGAAACAACTGTCTTCATTCTATCACATTCTCCTTTCCCTCACCATGGAAAAACGAATAGACTCTCTCAGCCGCCGGCCGGTTCATGGAAGGAGCGCCGGCGAGTTCTTCAAGGGACGCGTCACGGATGGCTTCCGCTGAGCCGAACGCGCGAAGCAGGGCTTTGCGCCTCGCGGGCCCGATCCCTTCTATGTCATCGAGTATCGAATGCACCTGTCCTTTGCTGCGAAGCAGCCGGTGATACTCGATCGCGAAGCGGTGGGCCTCATCCTGAATCCTCGTAATCAGTTTAAACCCCTCCGAGGTCTTTTCGATCGGCAGTTCCCGCTCCATATACCAGATGCCTCTGGTTCTGTGGAAGTCGTCCTTGACCATGCCCGCGACCGGTATATCGATCTGCAGATCCGAGAGCACTTTTTCCGCGACGTGCACCTGTCCTTTTCCGCCGTCCATCAGGATGAGATCAGGCAGCACCGTAAATCCCGGCGAACCCTCAAGTGCCCGGGTAAACCGGCGGGTCAGGACTTCCGCAAGGGATGCGTAGTCGTTCGGCCCCTCAACCGTGCGGATCCTGAACTTCCTGTAATCCGTCCGCTTCGGCCGCCCCTTGTCGTAGACAATCATCGATCCGACGGATTCAAACCCGCTGATATTGGAAATGTCATAGGCCTCTACCCGGTCCGCCTTCGGAAGATCCAAGAGCTCCGCGATCTCTTTCATCGCTCCGATCGTCCGCATTTCTTCCCGGATAAGCCGGTCATGATCGCGCGCCAGCGTATGGGCGGCATTTTCATGAGCCATCTCAACCAGCTTCTCTTTCATCCCTTTAAGCGGAACACGGATCCGGACCATCGAGCCGCGCTTCTTTGTGAGCCATTCCTCCAGAAGATCCTTATCAGAGGGCTCCGCCTCAACCATCAACTCTTTCGGCACGAACGGAGTCCCGGCATAATACTGCGAGATAAAGCTGGAGAGGATCTGCGCCTCGCCGCCTCTGTCCTCCGCGGTCAGGAAAAAATGCTCTCGCCCGATCAGCTTGCCGTTCCGTACGAAAAAGACCTGGGCCACCGCCGCCCTCATCTCCTCTTCGTTTTCGCTCTGATCCGCCGCGATCGCGATCACGTCCCGGTCGTCTCCGTCGGACGCCGTGATCTTCTGGCGTTCGGAAATCGCCTGTACACTGTCTATGAGATCCCGGTAAGACGCCGCCTCTTCAAATCTGAGGTCCTCGGAAGCAGCGTTCATTTTCTCCGTCAGGTTCCGGATCGTCTCCCTGGTATGGCCGTTCAGAAATGCGACGGCCTCCTCGACATGTTTCCTGTATGCCTCCTCGGAGATCCATCCCTGGCAAGGGGCGTCGCACTGACCGATATGATAATACAGGCAGGGCCGCTCTTTTCCCTGAGCGGCCGGCAGCTTCCTGTCGCAGGAACGAATCCGGCAGATCTTCCGAAGCAGCTCGATCGTGTCGCGCACCGCTCCGGCTGTCGGATACGGCCCGTAATACTTCGACGTATCTTTCTTCATGCTCCTTGCCAGCACGATGCGGGGAAAAGACTCTCCGAGCGTCACGCGGATATACGGATAGCTCTTATCGTCCTTCAGCATCGTGTTGTACCTGGGCCGGTGCTCCTTGATCAGGTTGGACTCCAGCACAAGCGCCTCAAGTTCGGAGCCGGTCTCGATATACTCGAAGTGGTCGATCCTTGAGACCATCTTCTGAATCTTCAGCGACTTGCCCCGGCTGCTCTGGAAATACTGCCGGACGCGGTTTTTCAGCGATACGGCCTTGCCCACATAGATGATCTCGTCCGATGCGTCGTGCATGATGTAGACGCCGGGCGTACCCGGAAGTTTTTTCAGTTCTTCTTCAATATTGAAATCCGCGCTCATACCGGCCTTATGATATCCATCTCGTCGTCAGGAAAGAGGCTTGC
>CACXFK010000190.1 GCA_902766945.1 uncultured Lachnospiraceae bacterium
CCTTAACGGGGTCTGACCCCGTTAAGGCTGCCTAACCCATTGACGCCGCCCGGATTGATGTGCTATAAGAGGGAATCCTGTATCGGTGAGGTGTCTATGGACCGCCTTGAAGCGCTTCTGAAACAATACTTCGGCTATACATCCTTCCGGCCCGGGCAGGCCGGGCTGATCGAGGCTGTCCTGAACGGACGCGACGTGCTGGGGATCCTGCCGACCGGCGGAGGAAAGTCCGTCTGTTATCAGCTGCCCGCGCTGCTCCTGCCCGGCCTCACGATCGTCATATCGCCGCTCATCTCTCTCATGCACGACCAGGTGGATGCGCTGAACCGGCGCGGGATCGGCGCCGCCGCGGTCACGTCCGAGATGCCGGAAGCGGCGCAGCGGCGGCTCTTCGACGCGCTGATCCGCCAGTATCCCGCCGGCCGGGCGTCCGGCGCGTCAGGCACGAAAAGCGGCTCCGTCCGCCTTCTGTATATTTCTCCCGAGCGGCTTGAGACCCGCGCCTTCACCGCCTTCGCCTCCGCGGTCCGGATCAGCCTCGTGTGCATCGACGAGGCGCACTGCATCTCCCACTGGGGAGCCGAGTTCCGCCCCGCCTATCTGAAGATCAGAAGCTTTCTGGAGTCCCTGCCCGTGCGCCCTGTCGCAGCGGCATACACCGCCACCGCGGCGCCCCGCGTGCGCAGCGACATCATCCGTCTTTCGGGCCTCATCAATCCGCACCTTTTCATTGCCCCGTTCGACCGCCCCAATTTGTACTATGAGGTCCGCCATCCATCTGAAAAATGGCGCGACCTGCTCCGCCTCCTCTCCTCCTACCGCGGCATGAGCGGCATCATCTACTGCCTGACCCGGCGCAGCGTGGACCATCTGGCGTGGCGTCTGAGCGGCGAAGGCATCCGCGCCGCCCGCTATCACGCCGGCATGGATGAAGACGAGCGCGCCGCCAATCAGGGAAAATGGCTCAGCGGCGAGCTTCCCCTGATGGTCGCCACCAACGCGTTCGGGATGGGCATCGACAAACCGGACGTCCGCTTCGTCATCCACTATCAGATGCCCGGCTGCATCGAAAACTACTATCAGGAAGCCGGCCGCGCCGGACGGGACGGCAAAAGATCCGACTGCATCCTGCTTTACAGCGACGAGGACGTCCGGATCAACGGGTTTTTCATCGACCGGATCCGCTCATGGCCTCTGCAGGCCTCCATGCGCTTAAAACTTGACGAGATGCGCCGCTACTCAGGCGGAAAGGAATGCCTCCGCGCCTGCCTGATGCGGTATTTCGGGGACGAACGCGTCCCGGCGGCACAGTCATGCGGCCGCTGCTCGGTCTGTCTGAAGATCCGGCACAGCTCGGAAATGCCGGCCTTACAGCCGGGCACCGAAGATCCCGGCCTGTACCGGAGCCTCACGGCTCTCAGGCACCGCCTCGCCAAAAAACGCGGCATCCCTGCTTATCGGATTCTCTCCGACGAGGCCCTGCACGACCTGTCCTCTCTAAGGCCCGGACGGATGACCGAGCTCCTCTTCATGGAGCGGGTGCCGGTCGTCCGCGCCATACAATACGGCGCGGACTTCCTTACGGAAATCCGCGCCTGGAACGCTTCTCATAGATAATGTTTTAAACCGCCGGTTCAGCCGCCCTGTCAAGCAGCCCCTCCAATCCGCGAAGCACCAGGCAGGCCAGCTGCTTCTCGGTCTCGTCGCTTTGCTTTATCCCGCCGGTTATAACGCGGAACGCGATCGACGTCGTCGTATCCAGCACATAACACCACAGCACATGAAACGGAAGTCTTTCCGCAAGATGCAGGCTCTTGTCCATCTGCTCAAGAATCCGGTAGACCCCTTTGCTGTCGTCCTGATGCTCTGTCTGTACTTCATCGGTATACCTCGGAGAGGTCCTGAACCGGTAATAATACTTTGTTCTGTCCGGATGGTCCAGAAGATAGCGGTAATGCTTCTTCCACAAGTTCTCCGCATACCCGCGGATCTCCCCCCGCTCTTCAGGCACCCCGTCTTCATCCGAATAGAGTGCGGTGATCTCATCGTCAATCATGAAGAATGTCTCATCCAGAAGATCTTTTTTGCTTTTAAAGTGGTAGTAGAGAGAGCCCTCTGCGACGCCCGCTTCATATGCCCACTTCTTTGTCGTAAATCCCTCGAACCCATGTCTGGCTACGATTCGGACTGCGGCGTTCATCATCAAGGCGCGACTCTCTTCTTCGCTCCCAGTGATCATGCTTAAGTCTCCTTTTCTGTTCTGATAAAAATACAATCTATTTTTGTCAGTATACCATTTTTGTATACCCGCGACAATCAGAAAAGTCCCTCCGGCCGAATTTCGTTCTCCTTTTCCTATCATGCGTTCATTTTTAGGAAACTTCTCGGTTTTTTGTTTTCCGTTTGATTATTCTGCGAACTCGGGCGTAAAAGTTCGGTCCTGCCGTCAACTCCTTTATTGTCTGATTTTTAATAAAACTATTATCTTTTTGGCTCATATCTCCCGCGCTTTGTGTTAAAATATCAGCAATGAATGGCGCGATACGCCGTTTCGCTTTCCTCGAGACCATGCTATAGTAAGGAGGCTGTCAACATGAAAATCCTTAAAAAATTTCAGCTCACCATCGGCCGCGAATATGGCTGCGGCGCAAAGCTGATCGCCGACGCGATCAGCAAGGACCTGGACATCCCGGTATTTGACCGGAACCTGATCGCGATGATCGCCAAAAAGCACGGATTCGACGAGGACGCGCTCACTTCATCCGATGAACGGCTTGCCATACCGTTCTTCGAACCGTACTCCTCGTACGGGACCGGCACCGGCTCCATCGCGGAGAAACTGTTCATCCATCAGGCCCAGATCATCAAGGAAGAAGCGGACAAAGGCCCCTCTATTTTCATCGGCCGGTGCGCAAACGACATCCTGCGCCACTATCCGGACGTCGTAAACGTCTTCATCTATGCGCCGAAAGAATACCGCATCAACCGGATCATGGAAGTGGAAGACATCGCGGATGCCGGCGCGGCTGAGAAGATCATCCGCCGCATGGACAAGACGCGCCGCTCTTATTACCAGTTCTATACGGACAAGCGGTGGGGCACCAAAGAAGGTATGGATCTCATGATCGACAGCGCCAGCATCGGCTTTGACGGCGCCGTCAGTCTGATCGAGCACTATCTGAAATGCCGGGGCTATATCGAAGACTGAAAGACACGGGGACAGACGATGCTTCGACGCGACGACCTGTTAAACGGATACTTCATACTGCAGGACCCGTCCAAGTTCTGTTTCGGAATTGACGCCGTTCTGCTCGCGCACTACCCGGCCGTGCGGCCGCGGGACCGGATCCTGGATATCGGCTGCGGATTTGCGCCGATTCCCCTGATCCTCCATGCGGAAGCCGAAAAACGCGGCTATGACGGCGTCCGCATCACCGGCCTGGAGATCCTCCCCGACGTAGCGGACACGGCGCGCCGTTCCGTTGCGGAAAATGGCATCAGCGAAGGCAGGATCAACATCATCACCGGCGACATCAATGAAGCCTCCGGTCTCTTTCCGGCGGCTTCATTTTCGCTGATCACCTGCAATCCGCCTTATATGCAGGTCAAAGACGGCTTTGTCGCGGACAATCCGGCCCGGGCCACCGCGCGGACCGAACTCTTCTGCACACTTGAAGACGTGATCCGCGAATCAGCAAAACTGCTGAAAATGAACGGCCGCCTTGCGCTTATCCACCGGCCCGGCCGTCTTGCGGAGCTGATCTCCCTCATGAGGCACTATAAACTGGAGCCGAAACGGATGCGTCTCATCTATCCGTCTGCGGACGCGGAGCCGACGATGGTACTGGTCGAAGCCGTGAAAGGCGCGCAGATGCACCTGAAAGTCGGCCCGCCTCTTATCATCTATGACGAGGCACATAAATATACGGAGGAAATACACAGGATCTATGGCTGGAACGCTTTACCTGGTGGCCACACCGATCGGAAATCTTGAAGACATCACGCTCAGGGCGGTCCGCATCCTGAAGGAGGCGGACCTTATTGCCTGTGAAGACACCCGTACGTCCTCCGTGCTCATGCATCACTGCGGCATCGATACGCCGCTCATCAGCTATCACAAGTTCAATGAAGAAGAGCGCGGGGACGAGCTTGTTTCAAAGCTCCTGCTCGGTCAAAACATCGCGCTCATCACGGACGCCGGCATGCCGGCGATCTCCGATCCCGGCGAAGTACTCGTCAAAAAATGCATGGACAGCCACATCCCCGTGACCGCGGTCCCGGGACCGAGCGCCTGCGTGACGGCGCTGGCCCTGTCAGGGGCGGACACGAGGCGCTTCTCCTTTGAGGGTTTTCTTCCGCAGGAAAATAAAGAAAAAAAGCAGGCGCTTGAAAGAATCGCGGCGGATACGCGCACCGTGATCCTTTACGAAGCGCCGCACCGCCTGCTCCGCACGCTCCGGGATCTGAAGGACGCACTCGGCGGAGAGCGGACGCTCTCCCTGTGCCGGGAACTGACCAAGAAATACGAGTCCGTTCAGAGGATGACCATCGACGAGGCGCTCGCGATGTACGGGGATGATCAGACAGACGATGCGTCCGTGAAACCCCGCGGGGAGTATGTGCTCGTCGTCGACGGGAAAAGCCGGAACGAGCTGGCCGCCGAAAAGGCAGCCGGATGGATGGACATGGACATACCGTCACACGTGGCTCTCTATGAAGCGGAAGGCCTGGATCACAAAGCGGCGATGAAAGCGGCTGCTAAGGACCGCGGCCTCTCGCGGCGCGACGTCTACCAGGCGCTTCTGAACCGGCCTTAATGTAAAAATGCAGACTGAATGTGCAGAAACGGGGTGCCGTACAAAACGTGCGGCGCCCCGTTTCTGCATGCAGCCATGTCATGTCCGCATGCAGCCCCCTCTTCATCCGCCCGCGCCGTTTGTGCAGAATATACAACTCACAATGTAAGCGGTTACATCTCCGTCCATGGCATTCGCACGCAAAAGCCCTTGCAAAATAAGGCTTCGCACGCAAGCAGCCGCATGAAAACAGTTTATTTCCCGCCTGTTTCTTTTTCACAGCCCTTTGATGGGCATCCGGTTGCAGAAGAGAGGTATTCATCAGACGGAAGGCGTCTGAGAAGAGAGATCTGCCGAAAGGCAAACCACACATTCCTAAGGAGGGAAAACACATGAAAAAGACACTGAAGAAAGTGCTCGCTCTTGGTGCTGCAGCTGCGATGACCATCAGCTGCTTCAGCTTCACCGCGATGGCAGAGGAATCCAAGGACTATACGATCGCGGTCGTTGTCAAGGGCAACACCAACGGCTGGTTCGTCAGAATGGAAGAAGGCATCAAGCGCTACGCTGAAGAGACCGGCATCAACGC
>CACXFK010000191.1 GCA_902766945.1 uncultured Lachnospiraceae bacterium
AGATTGACTGAAAACGGGCGGCGCTCAAACCGCCGCCCGCTTGGTGAATCAGTAATAAGATTCCGTCAGGCTGTACAGGGATCAGGCGTTTTCAGCAACCCATGCATTGAGCTGCTCCTGATAAGCCGCTATGAGTTCATCGATGCCGGCTGCTTTCAGCTTCTCGATGAATTCAGCGTAAGTCGCTTCCCAGTCAGAGGCCGCGCCGGAATCCAGCTGCGGATGATACTGGTTGCAGACGTCGTGGCATGCTGTCACGATGTTTTCAAGACCTGTGTTGTCAACCGTGAAGCCCATGTACTTGGAAACCTCAGCCGCTTCAAGGGAAGCCTGCTGCTGCTCACGGATATCTGTGGAATCGCCTTCCCACGGAATCGTGATGTTGCGGTTGCCGTACAGGAAGTCCGATGTATGATAGCCGACGTTGTCCGCGTTGACGCCTTCCGGATAGGTTGCCATGCCGTCTTCGTTGCGCTCCCAGTTCACGCCTTCAACGCCCCAGGAAAGGATGTTGTTGAGGTCTTCGCTGAGGAACAGGAAGTTGAGGTAACGGATCGCTGCTTCCGGCTCGGTAGAGGTAACCGGGACAGCGTAACCGAACTTGGTTGTGCTGGCTGTGCCGACCTTGGCGTATGTGATGTCCTTGGAAATCAGTTCATAGCCCGTCGCAGCCTGTGAAGCTTCAAGGGAGCCGACTTCCGCGGAACGGATCTCGGCAAAGCCGGAGCCGGCCTTCACGAGCGTATCGGAATAATCCTGTGTTGTCTGCGCATCTTTGTAGATGATGCCGTCCTGATACCACTGCGCGGAACGGGCTGCCATTTCCTTATAGTCTTCCGTCTCGTAGTAGCACATAACCGTATCGGTCTCGGGATCCGCAAGGACCATGTTGTAGCCGTCGCCGATGCCGTCATACCAGTAAGCATCCTCAAAGCTGTCGCCGTGAGCCATGAAAGGTCTCGGATACAGGACCGTGCCTTCGGCGTCCGTGTTGACGAATCCTGCCATGCCGCTTGTTTCCGCGATCTTCTTGACTGCTTCGCCAAGCTCTGTCCATGTTGTGGCATTTTCGATGTCTTCCGTCACGCCCGCTTCATCCGCGAGGTCTTTTCTGACGAAGACCACCTGGCCGCCGCGAAGCACGATGTAGTTTGTGACACCGTAGATTGCATCGCCGAAGGATGTACCCTTGATCAGGTCGCCTTCGAGTTCAAGGAGATCCTGGCCTTCTTCTTCAAGATATTCGCTGATGTCAAGGAGCTGGTTGGCCGCTCTGTAGGAAACATAGGAAGCGCCCGGAACCGGCGTGTACATGATGAGGTCCAGCTTCTCGCCTGCCTGGATCTGCATCGGGATCTGTGTGCCGTAGGTCGCGGCGTCATACCAGCTGATGTTGGCGTGGACGTTGATTTCGTCTTCGATGATCTCATTGACCGCGTCCTCGATCGGCTGTGTCACGCTCTGATCCATAGGAGCGAAGCACATGAGGGCAATGTTGATCTCCGCCATGTCCTCGTCTTCCTCGTCCTCTTCGTCTTCCTCATCCGCATAGACATCCACCGCGCCGGCAAATGTATACGCCGGAATCATCGTAGCGGACAGTGCTCCAACGAGAAGCATCGCAAGAATCTTTTTCTTCATCCTGAGTCCTCCATTTCGTTTCTATAAGTACCGGACCTTCTCCGGTCTGATAACTGCTACAACCACTTTAATCCGTTTCCGCAGACGGTTCTATCCGATTCTTGACACAAATATGTTGCATTCACACGCCATTTTGCCCCGTTTGAGTTTCAAATCCACTTGTTTCAGAAACATATCAGATATTCAATATCATTTTTTTACCTGTTCCGCGTTTTGTGAAAATTTCCTCTCTGTATTTTGTCTGATTTCACCAATTTTCGCTTTATTCCGACTTAGAATTGACACTTTTTATCGTTTTGTGCAAAAATAAAAACGTATTTTTCAATCATACATAGTTTTGCAATCTATTGTTTCATGAAACCGGAAGGAGCGTCCCGTCATGGCGACCGACAGCAGAACCCGGCAGGCGGAAAGCACCGCCACCATTTACGATATCGCGAAGATCACCGGCTGTTCTCCGGCGACGGTATCCCGCGCAATCAACCACCCAGAGCAGGTCCGGCCCGGCACGCTCTCCGCCATACGGGACGCCATGCAGGCCGAAGGTTTTGCCCGCAGGGGATACCGCGCGCGGCAGCAAAGCAGCCGGAAAGATGTGCGCACCGGCCGCTATCTGCTTATGATCCCCGGCGCCGGCAACCCGTTCTATGGCCAGATCATCGAGGGAGCCTTGAATGCGGCCTCCGCGCATGGCTGCCGCCTGCTCGTCAGCTATGCGGATTCATCCGACGTCATCATCCCGGGGCAGAACGATGCGGTGGAGTCCGACCACTACGACGGCATCATCCTGATGACCGGATTGCCCGATGACCGCGAGGGCGGCAGATCCTACTCCACCCCCGTCATCCAGTGCAGCGAATATAACGAAACACTGAGCGGAATCTCACTTGTCAGCATAAATGACGAGGCCGGAATGAGAAAGATGACCGAGCACGTGATCGCAAGCGGGCGCCGCCGGCTTGCTTACATCTCCTGTCCCGCCGGCATGCGCTACGCGGTAAGGAGGATGAACGGATTCCGCCTCGCATGCGCATCGCACGGCATCACGGTTCCGGACAGCCGCGTGATCACGCTGCCCCAGACAGGCTTCGAGATCGCGCACAGCGCCGCCCTCCGTCTTCTGGCCGCCCCGGAAAAGCCCGATGCCGTCATCTGTTCGTCCGACGTCTACGCGATCGCCTGCCTGAAAGCGGCGCACACACTCGGCATACGCGTCCCGGAAGATCTGGCGATCACGGGATTCGATGACATTCCGCTCGCCTCGATGGTGGATCCCGCGATCACCACCATCCGCCAGCCCCGCTATCAGCTCGGCTTTACCGCCTTCGAGACGCTGTTTCATGAAAGCCAGAATCCCGAGACCGAGAAACAACAGATCTTCCTTCCGACGGATCTCGTGATACGCGAAACGACCGCCGTAAGGCGGTCGCTCTGAAAAAACATTTTATCCTGCAGGAAATACATGGATGTGTCCGATCCCGTTCGGAGGCAGCGTAATCGTAAGGACCAGGCAGTGGTCCGTGACCTCCGCCGTCTCGATCGAGATCCTGGGCACGCTGATGCGGCGCAGGTATTCGACGTCTCTCCGGTCGAGCGCGTCGGTCCGTCCCATGCGGTTCCACTCGTCCTCCACGCTCCCGTGCTCGCTGTCGAGGATACGGGTCTTGACCGTGTACAGCCCGTCCGGCACGCCGTGTATTTCATAGCGCAGCGGCCGGTCCGTCCCGTGGAAATACGGACCGTTCCATTCCCCCTTCTGCTGCAGAATCCTTTTTTCATACACTTCAAAGTACGCGTCGTCCGGATGGACATAGTGGTGGCAGACGATCCGGTATCGCCCGACTCCGTCAGACGTGATGATGCTGTTTTCATCCGACGCGAGGCGGAAGTGCCCCAGCCTGTTAAAAAATTCAAGCCCGTAATAAGCCGGTTTGCAGATGCCGTCCTTGCTCAGAAGGCCGCCGCTTCCGTCCAGAAGCAGATCGCTGTCGTAATATCCCGAGAACAGGTCCGAAGCAAACCAGTATCCGGCCACGTCCACTTTCCCGATCATCTGGATCAGGCTTCTCGCGATGTAGGCGCCTTTATAGAGTCCGTCGTTCAGAGGATCGCGGTTGACGAAGGTGCTGTTCCACTCGGACAGATGGAGCTCGGACCGTCCGAGTCCCGACTGCTGCATCAGTTCGCGCACGCGTTCCGTAAACCGTGGGACATAATCGTCGCGGCGGTAGATCACCGCTCCCCCCGTCTGCTCCGCCTTCTCCGGAAGCGGATCCAGAAATCCGTTGTCAAACGGATACATATAAACGGACACGAAATCAGGCCGGCTGTACCGTTTTCCCCAGGCCGCAAGAAGGCTTTCGATCCGGTTTCCGTGCTCCCGGCTGAACCCGGCGCCGCCTATGCGGATGCGGGGCAGCAGGGCTTTCGATCTCTGATAGATCTCCTCAAAGAGGTCCAGATACCGGTCTTCATCCTGGATCCGGGCATCCATCCACAGTTCCAGGCACCAGTGTTCGACGTACTCCTCGCCGTACAGCCGGATATAGTGGCGCAGGAAACTCTCCACAAAATCGCAGAATTCGTTCTTTGTTTGAAACAGCGTCTTCCTGTCCTCGAACAGAAGCGTCGTGGCCACGTCCGCCATCAGCTGCACGGGTTTGAAGCCGAGGTCGATATACGGATAAATCCCTTTGCTCCAGAGATACTCGATCGCCGCGTCAAGCCGGCCGAAGCTGTACGTGTGCTCGCTGCTGCCGTCATAGAGCATCAGCTCGGGTGACCAGATATCCCAGAAGCGGACATATTCAAACCCGATGTTTTTCTGAAGTTCGTTCAGATGTTCCTGCACGTCCGCCCGAAGGAGGTCGCGCGCGAGCCCGGCGTTGATCATGCGGCTCCAGATCCTTCTCAGCGGGCGGCCGCTGCCTTCAAAAGCCGTAAGCGTCTGTACGTTCAGATCCGTGTTCCGGAGCCGCCGGCCGTGGCCGCTCATATAATCGCGGATCTTCCGGTTCAGCTCAGGATCTTCGCCCGCGGAAACGTATGCCGGAAGGCCGGGCTCATCCTCTCCCGCCCCGGCGCTTTCGGCCTTTGCCGCCGCCCCGTCCCGGACCCGGTTCGTCCGGCGGTACTCAGACGGCGTCATTCCGTACCTCTTTCGGAACTCCCTGTTAAAAGCGACGGTATTCGAGAAACCATTTTCAAGTGCGATCAGGATCAGCTTGTCGCTGCTCCCCGCAACCCTCTCC
This sequence comes from uncultured Lachnospiraceae bacterium, assembly GCA_902766945.1. Classification (GTDB taxonomy): domain Bacteria; phylum Bacillota; class Clostridia; order Lachnospirales; family Lachnospiraceae; genus Chordicoccus. The sequence goes on from CACXFK010000191.1 coordinate 4,893, forward strand.
ACGGCGTGGTCGAGCCGGATGCCCATAAGGAGCGAGGTAAATGTCTCGCCGAATTGTTTCCGGATATAGCGGGACAGATACGCCTCGGAAAACCAGGTGATCCTCGCCAGGTCGGAAAGCGACACGGGCTCGGCGTAGTGCTGGTGAAGAAAGCCGAGGATCTGCATCGTGACGGATTTTTCATCCCGCCTGCTGCCCGAGAGCGAGAGCTTCTCCGGCACGAGGCACTGCGTCTTCAGGACATACAGGAGTTCCAGCGCGGAAGCCTCCAGAAGAAGGGCCTCCTCGCCGTCTCTCCCGTCATAGCAGCCAAAACACCTCTCAAGCAGTGCGGATATCCTGCGCCGCACGGTTTCAGGGTCTGTTCCGGATGAGGAAGACACCCGGAAACCGTCCGGGATCACCGATCCGTCCACTGCTTCCGGAGCGTATTCGATCAGGCCGAGCAGTCCCTCCTCCGGCATGGAGACCGAAAAATATGTCCCGTCCTCCACCGCCAGATAACCGCCTTCCTTCAGAACCGTCCGTCCGCTGCCCGAAACGATCTCCGCCTCGCCATTCAGCATAAACAGAATGCGGAGGCCGCGAAATGCGCCCTCCGGCAGAGATCTGCTGTCAAATATCCATATTTTCGCTGCAGGGGATAACATCGCTTCACCTCCCGCTGATTGTTTTATGACTGATATCGGCTGAAGACCTTATCGAGCGACGGTGTCATCAGCCACGTCGAAACCACCGGCATAAAAAGCACCGAAACCGGCATCACGAAGATGACGGCGGCGCAGAAGGCCGTGATCAGGCAGACCGTCAGGGACGCACCGGGGTGCCGGACGGAAAGGATCAGGGCATTTTTCAGAATCTGCTTCAGCGAATTCTCATATCTGGCGATCTGCGCGAACACGAAGACGCAGTAGATCAGAAGGAGGACCTCAAAGACGCGGAAAAGGACATAGAGATTGCCGATCGTCCTCCCGTTTGCGAGGAACAGCTTCAGTACGTAGATATCCGCCTCGAAGATCACGAACACGGCGGCCGCGGCCGCGCTTACGGGCAGCGCCTTCCGCCAGTTCTCTTTGATCGAGCCGAAAAAAGTCTGCACCGCATAGCCCCGGTTGTCCCTCAGATGCTTTCCCACCGTATCATAAAGCGCCGTGAACGAGAGTCCCGCCGTGATGACGGGAACCGAGCAGATCAGGAAGAGGATATCGGTCAGCACGATCGACCAGAGTTTCCGGATGACCGACATCAGCGGGCCGTCATAGTCAAACAGTTTCATAAGCTGCAGTCCTCACAAATCAATGCGTCGGGTCGATGACGGATTTCTCCTTCCATTTGCCTCTCTTATAGAAGAAGACATGGAGTACCGCTCCGCACAGCCAGCTCACGAGCAGCGAGACGTACAGCATTTCCTGCCGTCCGTTCGGGAGATCCGGCGTTCTCGTTAAGAAGCAGAAAAGGTAAGCGGCGGGCACGCGGATGAACAGCGTCTGCGCGATGGACAGCCACATCGGCGTCACCGTATCGCCGGCACCTCTCATGACGCCGGCCAGCGACTGGATCACCGCCATCGCGATATAGCCGGCCGCCAGGATTCTCAGAAGCGACATGCTCAGATCGACCAGCTCGTCCGTATTGGTGAAGATGCTCATGAGTCCGCGTCCGAAAATGAGGAGCAGGGCCACCACCGCCGCGGAAATGCCGAGAGACAGGATCAGTCCCTGTCTGGCGCCTTTCGTCACGCGCTTCATGTTGCCGGCGCCGATGTTCTGCCCGACATAGGTCGTAAGCGCCGTGCCGAACGAGAAATTCGGCAGCATCGCAAATCCGTCGACGCGCATGACGATGACGTTGGATGCGATAAACTGCGGGCCGAACTGATTGGTCAGCGACTGCACGAGGATCATCGACATCGACAGGATGGCCTGCGTGACGCCCGAGGGAAGGCCCAGCCGGATGATGCCCCCGCCGTACCGCGTTTTCCATTTCATGTATCGGAATCCCATGTCGAACATATCCGTCAGCTGGAACAGCCTGCGGACGCACAGAACCGCGGAAACCGCCTGCGCGATGATCGTCGCCAGGGCGACGCCGTTGACGCCGAGTCCCAGCCGCGCGACGAAGAAAACATCCAGCACGATGTTGAGAATCGTCGCCAGCACCAGGTAGATCAGCGCGGAAATCGCATCGCCGAGTCCGCGGAGGACACCGCTGATGATGTTGTAAAAGGCCATGCCCGTACTGCCGGCAAAAAGGATCCACAGATAGGATGTACACCAGTCAATGATCGCATCCGGGGTGTGGAGCAGCTCCAGCATCGGCCTTGTGACCGCGATGCCGACCGCCGTGACGATAACGGACGACAGGATGATCAGCAGGATGCAGTTGCCGACCGTGTAAGACAGCGACTCCC
>CACXFK010000192.1 GCA_902766945.1 uncultured Lachnospiraceae bacterium
GAAGGGACACCCCTGGAAAGGGTGCAGGTCGTTAATAGCGGCGCGAGGGTTCAAATCCCTCCTTCTCCGTCGAAAAAACCATCCGCACATGCGGGTGGTTTTTTCATGGAGAAAATGGGATTTGGCCCGAGCGCCGCGTCAGGCGCGATGATGAAACTCTTGGCGAGGCACGAGCCTTAGTGTTTCACATCCGGAGCATGCCGGTTTTTGACTCAGGCCGCTTCTTCCTGCGCCTGTACGCCTCAATCTCCGCCTCGATCGTATTATAATCACGTTCAAACAGCTCTTCCGTCACATCGCGCCACAGGATCTCATCCGGCACCATCGCAAGGAGCTTTTGCTGTACAAATCGCTTGCTCTTTCCCCGATAGGCCGGCAGGCGGTTCGCAAGCAGCAGACGGTTGAGTTCCGTTCGCCAGAGAATCGTGATCTTTCTCGCCGCATCCGTCTTCGGATTCCGGTCCGCTTCGCGGATCACATAGAAATCAGGTTCTCCGTCAATCAGCTCGACCGAGATAATGCCCCACCATTCCGGTACATGTTCCCTGATATGCGCGGCATGGCTCGATCCGACCACGACGATATTCCGGTCGTAGTACAGATCATAGTAACGGACCTGGGCTTCCAGTCTGACGTAGGTATCCGCGTCGCTCTTGATCTCGATTCCATACAAAACAGACGGAGTGATCATGACCACATCCGCCCTGGACCGTCCCGTCACTTTCTCCTCCAGGATCCGGATTTTTCCGTACCGGCTCTCCAGGAAAAAGAAAAGGGGCTCCCGTATGTCTTTATCCTTCAGGATCTGTTTCGTCGTATTTCCCGCCATATGATGTCCGGACCAGGGTTCAGACCGTCTCTGCGCTCCCTTACAGGATGCCCTTTGATTTCAGGATCTCCTCTGCCAGTTCCACAACTTCAAATACCATGCCGTCGCAGTGCGGCTTCTTTTCACCGCCCCTCTCCGCGTTGAGCCTGAGCAGGTCCCTGCAGTCCAGACATCCGTCATGGTTTTCCTTGACTGCCCGATACAGGTCACTCACATCGGAAGCGCCTTCCACTCCGAAAAGCCCCAGCACCATCAGGCCTCCGGTTACAGCCCCGCAGACCGACCCCATTTTCATACCGCTTCCGAAATTGGCGGCCAGTCTATAAGCGGTTTCCTCATCAAGCCCCGCCTTTGCGGCAAACGGCACAAGGACGCCCTGTGCGCAGTTATAATGGCGCGTTCCGTCCGCCCGGATTTCTTTTGCTTTGTCCAGATATTCTGACATGATGTCCTCCGCATAGATCAATTCCGGCCTTTTACGGCCTCCTTTATGCTCCGTTTCTATCATAATTCATAATATTGCTTAAAGCAAATAGGGAAACCTCCAATTCAGGTCCAAGTCCAGAAAAACAGACATTCGTGTTTTATAAAACCCACCGAAGCAGGCATTCGGGCCGGGCCGTGTCCGAGGCGCCTGGTTGCCGCCCAAAATGTCAATATTGCCCCAAATCAAGTCAAGAATGAGGCTGTCACATCCGGAAAAGACGCCCTATAATAGCTGGCGTAGTAACAAAGGAGGTACAAAGAAATGACAATTAAGAAATATCTAAGAGAAGCGATCCTGACGTTAGCATATTCGGAAATGGCTGAGCACGGCGTCTCTTATGACTATTATAAAGAGGCGATCCGCTGCGCGCAGAAGCTTGGCTGATTGCCGGGATCCCGGAACCAAAAGAAAAGCCTTCGACAAAGGAAGGCTTTTTTTATGCGTATGAAAACATCGTGATGACGGCAAAAAGACCGACAAGAAGGATCAGGAAGATGATCTCCTCCACGATCCGGTTTTTAACCAAGCCGACGCACTCTCTCACGAAGGCGTTCGGCCAGAACCACCACTTTGTCCTGCTGCCCATGCCTTCCGCCTCGAATCCGGCCAGACCGGCCCAGACACCGCTCCGGAAGACATGATAGTTGGTTGTCACAAAAGCCGACCGCACCTTGGTGTCCCCGCCTTCCCGCGCCTCTATGGCCGCCTTTGAAAATGCCATATTCTGGTACGTGTTGGCGGATTGATTTTCTTTTACGATCAATTCTTCGGGGAACCCTCTGCCGATCATATAACGGGCCATAGCCTCCGCTTCCGCCATCGTCTCATTGCTCCCCTGTCCGCCGGAGGGAATAATGACCGCTTCTTTTCCGGTCTTCTCTTTCTGAGTCTGCCAAAACTCCATCGCCTTATCCACCCTGCCTTTCAGCAGCGGCGGAAGGGACCCGTCTTTCCTGAAGCTGCACCCCAGGATCACAATATAATCCCGGTCATATCCCGGCACGTGCCTGGCCGCCCTGACTCCGCAGATCACAGAACCGAGGAGCAGGCACTCCGCATACGTAAAGATCACCCCGATGACGTTTTCAGCCATCGTGACAATCTTGTATTCTTCGTACGAACCCTGAAAGAACCAGGAATTTGCCCAGATATACACCAGACCGGCCGCTATGATCATCAGGCCGAGCAGAAGTCCAAGCGCATTCTGAAAACGGGGGCGCTCATGCCGGAGCAGTTCCACATTACTGATGATCAGCAGTACGCTGAAAACAAAGAGTACCGGAAATGTGTAGAGCGCAAAGTACTTTCCGCCCGATGCAAGGTCATAGATCAGCTGCCAGGTCGGGTATAATGCGGGTGTCCGAAGATGATGGATGTAGATCGGCACTTCCAGAATCAGGATCACCAGAGAAAACAGGAAAATGCCGCAGGACAGAATCGCCTCATAGGAATACATCACGGGCCCGGATATCCTGAAAAAGAAGACAATCGTGATCACACAAAGTCCCAGAAGAAAGAGAATGCCGGCCAGAAGAAACGCCTCATCTCCGGAGAAGGATCCGCCTGTTCTGGAAAAAGCGTTGTGAAAATGATCCACAAAGAGCGTGTCATTCGCGATGGATCTCCCGTCGCTGTCTTTTACCGTCAGATCATACCGGCCTTCATCACCCGGCTTCATAGTAAGGCGCAGAACCGTCGCGCTGTATTGATCGTCCAGAACATGCTCCACTTTATAGTCCTCGACCGGGATCTCCTGCCCGCCCCACTCCAGCTGAATGGCCTGGGCATCCAGATCATGCGGAACGCCTGTCAGGACAATATTTGTATCAAACTGCTCCGGCTCCATCAGCCGTCCGCCTGCCCAAACACAGGCTGCGGCAATCACAAGCACAAGGATCTGCCTGAACAGGCTCTTTCTCGCTGTCGCCAAAGATGTATAGTGCTTCACCATTTTCTCCTTCTTGTGCGTCTCTTACACGCTCTCTTTTTTATTTAAAAACCAAAAGGCAGATAGGCCGCCGCAACAGCAAGCACTACGGCCGGCAGCATATTGGCTACCCGGATCATCTTCCCCCACACCAGGTTCACGCCCACGCAGAAGATCAGAATCGAGCCGATCAGGGAAAGATAAGCGATCGC
>CACXFK010000193.1 GCA_902766945.1 uncultured Lachnospiraceae bacterium
CATCTTCTGTGTCGAAGTATGACTCAGCGATCTTCTGCTTCGCGTCGTTGAATTCGCGGCGGATCACGGCTGCGCCGTTTGCTACTGCACAGCTGCTGCCTTCTGTATCAAAGTATCTCTCAAGGCAAATGTTGCCCGCCTCGTCATACTCGTACTCGATGCGCGCGTAGCCGTTTGTGATCATCGTCGCTTCATCTTCTATGTTGAAATAAGACTCTGCGGTCTTCTGCTTCGCGTCGTTGAATTCGCGGCGGATTACGGCTGCGCCGTTTGCCACTGCACAGCTGCTTCCATCCGTGTCAAAGTACTTCTCGGTGATGACATTGCCCGCCTCGTCGTACTCATACTCGATGCGCGCGTAGCCGTTCGTGATCATCGTCGCGGCATCTTCTGTGTCGAAGTATGACTCCGCGGTCTTCTGCTTCGCGTCGTTGAATTCGCGGCGGATTACGGCTGCGCCATTTGCCACTGCACAGCTGCTGCCGCTCTCGTCGAAGTAGCGTTCAAGGCACGTATTGCCTGCCTCGTCGTACTCATACTCGACGCGCGCGTAGCCGTTTGTAGTCATGACCGGCTGCTCGTCGGCGTCGAAGTAAGAACGCCCTGACACCTGCCAGTTTTCGTTGTAATCAACTTTCTCGAGCGCATACAGCTTTTCGTTGTCGATCAGTTGTCCATCTTCACCCAGAAAGCGCTCTTCCATCAGATGACGGTCCGCATCCATCAGGTCTTCGATATTAGTGTAGGGATGTGGTCCATCAGCCAGAACGGCTGCAGACAGAAGTGACACTGTGAAGAGTTGTGCGGCCAGCAGCGCCGGCCCGATTCGAAATCTTCTCATAAGTCCCCTCGTTTTTTTGAGTTTGATTCGAGTAACCTGCACATTATAACATACTGTGCCGACGCATGCAAAAAGGGGTACGCATGACATGCCGTTCATATATAGCCTTGCAGAGCTTCACGATCCCGCTATAGTTAGAGAACCTGAACGGGGTCAGACCCCGTTCAGGTTCTCTAACTAATAACACCATTGCAGACTATGAATTGCGAACCGCCTTGTTTTCTGCTATTCTATGGATGTTTCAATATCCAGTATCCTTAGATGAATTTCAGTATTCACGATTCAGGATTCATGATTCACGATGAGTTGAGTGTCAATTCCGACCGGGAGGATCACATGAGGGCAACCAATCTGACTTTGATGACAGATCTCTATGAACTGACGATGATGCAGGGGTATTTCCGGAACCCGACGGATCAGATCTGCGTGTTTGACGCGTTCTACCGGACCAATCCGTTTGACGGAGGCTATGCGATCAGCTGCGGTCTTGAGCAGGTGATCGAATATGTCAAAGGGCTGCACTTTGCATATGAAGACATCGAGTATCTCCGCTCGCTGAAGATATTCGACGAGGATTTCCTCGAATATCTGGCCGGATTCCACTTTACGGGGAGCATCTGGGCGATCCCGGAAGGAACAGTGATGTTCCCGCGTGAGCCGATGCTGAAGGTCATCGCGCCGATCATGGAGGCGCAGCTGATCGAGCCGGCGATCCTCAATATCATCAATCACGAATCTCTGATCGCGACCAAGGCCTCCCGCGTCTGCCGGGCCGCCCGCGGCGACGGCGTCATGGAGTTCGGACTTCGAAGAGCGCAGGGGCCGGATGCCGGTATTTTCGGAGCAAGAGCGGCGGTAATCGGCGGCTGCTCAGGCACATCCAATGTCCTGACCGGCGAGATGTTCGGTGTACCCGTCCTCGGGACGCATGCACACAGTTGGATCATGAGCTTCCCGTCAGAGCTTGAGGCATTCCGTACATATGCGAAGCTCTATCCGGGCAACTGCACGCTGCTTGTCGACACCTACGACGTTCTCGAATCCGGCGTGCCGAACGCGATCCGCGTCTTTACCGAGATGCGCGAGCAGGGCATCCCGCTCACAAAATACGGGATCCGCATCGACTCCGGCGACCTTGCGTACCTGTCCAAGAAGGCATACAAAATGCTGAAAGAAGCCGGATTTGAAGACGCGATCATCTGCGCGTCCTCAGACCTCGACGAGTATCTCGTCAACACCCTGAAAGAGCAGGGTGCGATGATCAACCAGTGGGGCGTCGGCACCAACCTCATCACGTCGAGGGACTGGCCGGCCTTCGGCGGTGTGTATAAGCTTGCTGCCATCAAAAATAAAGGTGATGAGCATTACATCCCGAAGATCAAGCTCTCGGAAAATACAGAGAAGATTACAAATCCCGGTGACAAGAAGATTTACCGGATTTATGACAAAGAGACCGGGAAGGTCCGCGCAGACCTCATCTGCCTGACTGATGAAGTATTTACGGAAGATGAAGATATCCGTATCTTCGACCCGATCGAGACATGGAAGAAGACGAGATATAAGGCGGGCACATTTACGCTTCGCGAAGTGCTCGTACCGGTTTTCGAAAACGGAACCTGCGTCTACAACGACACAGCCACCACGATGGAGATCCGCGAGCGCTGCCGGAAGGAACTGGATACGCTGTGGGATGAGACGAAGCGATTCGTCAACCCGCACCAGGTCTACGTCGACCTGTCCGACAAACTGTATAAGATGAGAAGTGAGCTGCTTGAGCAGATGAGCGGCGATTGAGATTGCGATGAATTAAACGTCCTTAACGGGGTCAGACCCCGTTAAGGACGTTTGACCTCATTAAGGACGTTTAACAAAGAAACAACGAACTGCCACCAGAAGGAGAGGTGCTTATGCTGCAGGATCCGGTCAAAACCAAGGATGAGATTGTAGAATGGATACGCGAATACTTCCGTGAAAACGGAAGCACCTGCAAAGCGGTCGTCGGAATATCCGGCGGAAAGGATTCGAGCATCGCCGCGGCGCTGTGCGCCGAGGCGCTCGAAAAAGACCGTGTCGTCGGCGTCCTGATGCCGAACGGCACGCAGCGCGATATCTCGGATTCCCGGAAACTTGTGGAGTTCCTCGGGATCCCGTATGTGGAACTTAACATCGGAGCCGCCTTTGACGCGATGAAATCCATGCTGACCGGAAGTGAAACGCTCCTTACGCTCTGCGGGACGGACGGGCTGTCCCGCGACACCGAGATCAACCTGCCTCCGCGCCTCCGCATGGCGACGTTGTACGCAGTCGGCCAGATGCTGCCGGGCGGCGCGCGCGTGGTCAACACCTGCAACGCCTCCGAGGACTATGTCGGTTACTCGACCAAGTTCGGCGATGCCGCCGGCGATTTCAGCCCGCTCTCGCAGCTGCTTGTCCATGAGGTCCGCCAGATCGGCGACGTTCTCGGCCTGCCGCAGGATCTGGTCCACAAAACGCCCTCCGACGGCCTCAGCGGCCAGGACGATGAGCAGAAACTCGGCTTCACCTACGCGGTGCTCGATCACTATGTCCTCACCGGAAAATGCGATGACCCGGAAGTAAAAGCCAAAATCGACCGTCTCCACCGGATCAACCTGCACAAGCTGAATCCGATGCCCGCTTTCCAGCTCGTCCGTTGACCCCGCTGTATCCGCTGACCCCGCTGTATTGTGTAAATATTGTGCAAAACGGGCATGCACATTCCGGTTTGATGCATGCCCATGGACTGTCGCTCCGCTCGGTCGATTTCGGCCGGGCGGTACTGACTGATCGGGCAAGTTCTTGCTCTGCTCGGCAGATTCCCGCTGCACGGTACCGCCCGAAACAGCAAGTTCTTGCCCCGCTCCACCACAGCGCCCTGCCTACAGCGCCTTTTCATAGCATAAAAATGGCTGCCCGTACAGCTCACACTCGCCCACGACATCGAACTCGAGCACCGCATATGAGCGAAGCGCTTTCACGTTATTCCGATTGACAAGGAAATGTGTGCTGCGAAAGCCCCTCCTCTTCAGTTCTTCCATCCCAAACTGAAGCATCTTCCGCGCGAGCCCGCGGTTCTGAAAATCCGGCGCGACCGCCAGTCTGGACAACTCGCCTCCGGGCTGAAGCTCCGGCCTCCAGCAGTCGAGCTGCTCAACCTGCTCGTCCTGATCAAGCGTAATCGAGGCGATGATCCGCCCGGTTCCGCCGTCCAGTTTCATGACAAACAGCGAATCCCTGGACAAGTCATATGTGATGTCCGCCTCGGATGGATACTCCTCATCCCACGGACAATACAGCCGGCCATGCTGCGCCTTGTACAGCGCCATCAGTTCACGCCGTTCCTCTTCCGCCGCCGGCACAATCGCCCAGGCACCAATTTCAATTCCGGGCACGGACTCCTTTTCCTTTTCTTTCACTTCAACCAACCTCCTGTTTTCCACGCCATCATCTTATCAAATGAGACCGCTCCCGGCAATCAGCGCGAAAACGTTTTCGTCAGGCTATTGACAAGCGCTC
>CACXFK010000194.1 GCA_902766945.1 uncultured Lachnospiraceae bacterium
ATTATCTGCCCGTCCTGATGATCTCCGGCGTTGTGACCGGCGTCGCGATGGGATTTCTTGCGAACCGAGTGATGTATATTTTCCGGGCAGAGCGAAAGGCGTGAGATGGGGAGAGCGTAGGCGGGAACCATTTTCAAAAGAGAAAACAACAGGTCGTGAGCGAAAAATCAATTTCAGGCAAAAGGGGACGGCGGATCTGTCCTTACTGTCATATTTGTGGTACTCTGGTAGGACACGGTTTAAAATACATCATGAGATTCCGGGAGTAAGGACAATGACAAACAATCGAGGCAGTTTTACCGGCAAGCTCGGGTATGTCCTGTCGGCGGCAGGCGCATCAGTCGGACTTGGCAATATCTGGAGATTTCCGTATCTGGCAGCGAAATACGGAGGAGGCATCTTCCTGCTGGTCTATATTTTGCTCGCACTCACTTTTGGCTACACGATGATCATCGCGGAGACGGCGATCGGCAGGGCGTCCGGAAAGAGCCCGGTCGGCGCGTTCCGGCTGTTCGGCAGGACGCCGGCCGCGAAGTTCGGCGGGTGGCTGAACGCCGTGATTCCGGTTCTGATCGTGCCGTACTACTCGGTGATCGGGGGATGGGTCTGCAAGTATCTGTTTTCTTATTTCTTCAACGGGATGGACGAGATCGCGGAGGAGACGTTCTTTTCCGGCTTTATCAGCAACGGCCGTTCCGTGGAGATCTGGTTCTGCGTCTTTGTCGCCATGATCCTTGTGATCGTGTATATGGGCGTGGAGAACGGGATCGAGAGAGTGTCGCGCTTTATGATGCCGATCCTGGTTGTCCTGGCCCTTGTCATCTGCGCGTACGTGATTTCGAGGCCGGGCGCCCTTTCGGGCGTGCGCTTTTTCCTGGTGCCGGATTTCAGCCGTTTTTCATGGATGACCGTCGTGAGCGCGATGGGGCAGATGTTCTATTCGCTGTCCGTGGCGATGGGCATCCTGATCACGTTCGGCTCCTATATGAAGAAGGACGTGGCAATCGAAAAATCGACGGAGCAGGTGGAGATCTTTGACACGGCCATCGCGATCCTGGCCGGCCTTATGATCATTCCCGCCGTGTTCGCTTTCTCGGGCGGCGATCCTGAGACGCTGAAGGCCGGGCCGTCCCTGATGTTCATCACGATGCCGAAGATCTTTGCCGGTATGGGCGCGGGAAGACTGATCGCGATCCTGTTTTTTATCCTGGTCCTTTTTGCCGCGCTGACCAGCGCCATCGCACTGACGGAGAGCGCGGTTTCGACCTTCTCGGACGAATTCGGATGGTCCCGCACGGCAGGGACGACGTTTATGGCGGTGATCATGGCAGGGCTCGGGACGCTTTCCTGTCTCGGATACGGTCCGCTGTCGTTCATCACGATCATCGGGATGCCGTTCCTGGATTTCTTTGATTTCCTGACCAATTCGGTGATGATGCCGGTTGCGGCCGTGGCCATCTGTCTTCTGGTCGTCCGCCACATGGGCATTCAGAAGCTTGAAGAAGAAGTGGAACTGGAGGGACACCCCTTCCGCAGAAAGGTGATCTTCCGCTTTATGATCCGCTACGTCTGCCCGGTGTTCGCGGTCGTGATCCTGCTGAGTTCCGTTGCAAATGCATTTGGCTGGATTCATATGTAATGAGAAATAGTCATTTTGGATCGCCTATATCTGACGACAGAAAGGATTTTGGAAAATGAAGTATCTCAAGGAGTTTGCCATCATCCTGGCCGTGACCTGCGTGGGAGAGGTTCTGAAATTTCTCCTCCCGCTTCCGGTTCCGGCCAGCATCTACGGGCTTGTCCTCATGCTGGTTCTGCTGATCTCGGGCGTGGTCAGGCTGGATGCGGTGCAGTCCACGGCGTCATTTCTGATTGAGATCATGCCGGTGATGTTTATCCCGGCCGGCGTCGGTCTTCTGACCGCATGGCCGTCTCTTCGGAGCGTGCTCCTGCCGGTGCTTGTCATCACGGTGGTGACGACCTTTATCGTGATGGCTGTGACGGGAAAAGTGACGGATTTTATGATCGGGAGGTCAAAGAAGCATGAATGAACTCTTTGCCGAGTCCGCGACCGCGGGCGTCGTGCTGAGCCTTGCGGCATACGGGCTCGGGCTCCTCATACGAAAAAAGACAAAATCAGACGCGGCCAATCCGCTGCTGATCTCGATCGTCGTGTGCATGGTCTTTCTGGTCACGACGGGTGTCAGCTACGAACATTACCAGGCCAGCGCGAAGTATATCAGCTATCTGCTGACGCCGGCTACCGTGGCGCTTGCGATTCCGCTGTATCGACAGCTGCAGCTGCTGAAAGCGGACGCGGCCGCCATCCTCACCGGATCCCTTGCCGGCGTGCTGTCGTCCCTTTCATCGGTGCTCCTGCTTTCCATCCTGTTCGGTCTGACTCATGAGCAGTATGTGACGCTTCTTCCGAAGTCCATCACGACCGCGATCGGCATGGGCGTGTCCGAGGAACTGGGCGGTTACGTGACCATCACGGTTGCGGTGATCATTATCACCGGCGTTCTCGGAAATATGACGGCGGTCATGATGTGCAGGCTTCTGCGGCTGAAGAGTCCGGTGTCCAGAGGCCTTATGATCGGCGCCGCCTCTCACGCGATCGGAACGTCAAAGGCAATGGAGATCGGCGAGATCGAAGGCGCGATGAGTTCGCTTGCGATCGTGGTCTGCGGACTCATGACGGTCGTCGCGGCGTC
>CACXFK010000195.1 GCA_902766945.1 uncultured Lachnospiraceae bacterium
CATGAGAGGCCTGTGCTTTATATCAGCACGCGGCGAGGCGGCAGTTCTCAAAAAGAGCCCGCACCGCAGCCCTGTAGGCTTCCAGCGTCCGCGCTTTTTTCACAGCCTTCAGGTACCGGTCCGCATGTTCAAACAGCGATCCCATATAGAACCACTGTTCTTTCATCTTTCCGGCCGTGTTTGCAAAGCCCTGCAGATCTTCCATGCGCCCTGCGAGCACCTCGTCATGAAACCGCATGAGTTCCCCGGCATCCGGCCCCGCTCCGCCCCTGAGCATGCGGAAGACAGCCGGGTTCCTTATCGCGCCTCTGCCGATCATCACCCGGCAGGTACGGGGGAACACATGAAGCAGGGCTTCCAGATCGGCCGCGGAAAAGATATCGCCGTTATAAGTCAGATTGCCCCGGCAGCCTTCGTAAAACAGCCTGTAGGCGTCAAGATCCGGCTTCCCTTTGTAAAAATCTTTTCTCAGCCTGGGATGGACGATCAGTTCATCAAGCGGATACCGGTTGAACACCTCAAGGAGCGCAGGCGCCTCTTTTGCGTCTTCGATCCCGATCCGCGTCTTCACGGACACCCGGATCCCGTCCGGGACGGTCTCAAAGACCGACTCGAAAAAAGCATCCAGGCGTGACGGATCACTCAGGAAGCCGGCGCCTTTCCCGTGCGTAAAGACCGTCGCGGACGGACAGCCCAGATTCAGATTGACCGTTGTCCAACCCCTTTCGGCCATCTCCTTCGCCGCCCACACGAACACATCCGCCCGGTTCGTCAGAATCTGAGGAACAAGAAGGACGCCGGAATTATGCTCCGGCGCCACATCTTTTTTCTCTCTTGTTTTCATCGAGCAGGTCTGGTTCGCTGCAATAAACGGAGAATAACAGCGGTCCGCGCCGGGAAAGAAACGGCACAGAGCCGTCCGGAACGTGAAGTCCGTCACGCCCTCAAGCGGCGCGAGATCAAACCGCACGTCCCTCCCTGCTGCGGAGACGGCCAAAAGTGCTTCAGAGCGTGTCATCCCGACGGACATAGCCGGGCTTGCCCGCTTCCGAAACGACTTCGTTCGCGTGGATGATTCTCGCCCACTTGTCGACGACCTGGTTTTCAACCAGAACGCCCTTTCCGATTCTGGAGTAAGCGAGAATGACGCTGTTCTTAATAACGGCGCCTTTGCCGACATGAACGCCGCGGCCGATCACGCAGTTTTCGATTGTGCCCTCAATCGTGCAGCCGTTGGAAATCATCGAATTCTTGACGTCCGCGCCTTCGAAGTACTGCGTCGGGCAGGAATCCGTCGTCTGTGTGTAGATCGGCCACTTCGGGTCGAACAGATTGCGCGCATTTTCCTGATTGATCAGCATCAGATTGGCGTCGTAGTAGCTCTTGAGATCCGTGACCGCAGCAAAGAATCCCTTGTGCTGGATCCCGCGGATATCGAGCTCGGAAGCCTCAAGATTGACCGCTCCCGACAGATGATACATCGAGGATGTTCTGGCCGCCTTCTTGATGATGTCAAGGAAGATCGACTTCTTCATGACGTAGGTCTCCATGAAGATGTTGCGGTCTTTGGAGTTGCCCATATTCGTTTCGATGCTCTGGACACCCTTCTGCCTGTTCAGGTTCAGGATGTTGCAGCCGCGGAAGGAATCGTGAGCATTTTCCACGCGGTGATAAAGCAGGGAGATATCCGCTTCACTCTTGATGTGCTGATCAAGAAGCGCGCTGAAGTCCTGCGTAAAGATCATGTTGCTCGTCGTGATCACAACGTACTCCTCGTGGATCCGTTCGATGATCTCGATGCTGTCCATGAACGCCGCGATGTCCGTGTTATACAGACGGTTGATATTTCCCTCGTCATGGAACAGGAGCTGCAACTTGCCGCGCTTGGAATTGATGTTGTAATGACGGCCTGTGCCCAGATGCTCTACGAGCGAACGGGGATTCCCGCTGATGTAGACCTGGATGCGGTCGATGTTGCTGTTGCTCATATTCGAAATCGGGAAGTCGACAAGACGATATCTTCCTGCGAAGGAAAATGACGAAATCGGACGGTACTCCTGCATACCTTCCACGACATACCGGTTCGAGGCGGATGTAATAATACCAAATGCTTTAGCCATCTTATTCTTCTCCCTTCACGCGTTTTGCGACCAGTGTGATGCTCTCGCTGTCGGCGCTGCCGACCTTCGCACCTTTGCCGATCTTGATGCCGTCCGCGACAAGTGCTCTCGTAACGACTGCACCGGCCTCAACAACGGAGCCCGGCATCAGCACGCTGTCTGTGACCACTGCGCCTTCCTCGACCTCAGCGCCGGTAAAGAGAACCGAATGATGGACTTCGCCGTCCACGATGCAGCCCTGCGTGATATAAGCCCGGTCGATCAGGGCGTTCGGTCCGATCAGCTGCGGCAGTGTGGAGGCATCGCCTGTGTAGATCTTCCAGTTCGGATCGTCCATCTTGAGCTCGCTCTTCTTGCCAAGCAGGTCCATGTTGGCTTCCCAGAGCGAATCGATCGTTCCGACATCCTTCCAATAGCCGTCAAATGTGTAGGCAACCAGCTTCTTTCCGGAGTTCAGGAACTCGGGGATGACGTCGTTGCCGAAGTCATGGCTGGAATCCGGATTCTTCATATCGGCCAAAAGGACCTTGCGGAGCGTCTTCCACGTGAAGATATAGATCCCCATCGAGGCGAGATTGCTCTTCGGTTCCTTCGGCTTCTCCTGGAATTCCGTGATGCGTCCGGTTTCATCCGCGAACATGATGCCGAAACGGCTCGCTTCCTTCCACGGAACAGGACGGACCGCGACCGTGAGGTCCGCGTTCTGCATCTTGTGGTAATTCAGCATCTCATCATAGTCCATCTTATAGATATGATCACCGGAGAGGATCAGAAGATAGTCAGGACTGTAGCTGTCGATGAAGTCGATGTTCTGGGAAATGGCGTCCGCGGTCCCGCGGTAAACGTTAAATCCTTCCTCGGCTTTTTCACGGGGAGGAAGTACGAATACGCCGCTGTCCTTTGTATCCAGTCCCCACTGGCCGCCTGCCGCCACGTAGCTGTTCAGCACTACGGACTCATACTGGGTCAGCACACCGACCACGTTGATCCCGCTGTTCGCGCAGTTGCTCAGCGGAAAATCCACGATGCGGTACTTGCCCCCAAATGAAACTGCCGGTTTTGCGACCTTATTGGTCAGGTCAAGAAGCCGGCTTCCCCGGCCGCCGGCCAGGATCATCGCTAACATGTTGTTTTGACTCATAATCAACCTCCCTGCAAATTCACGAAAAATCGCTGTAGACATTATAGCGTTTTCTGGTAATTTCCACAAGGAAAAGACACACTTACGACAAAAAATGTAACGTTTTATTAACCGAGTTCCATTTTCCGGCCCGTTTTGGACTGCAGGGAGATATACAGGTCATAAAGAGCAGATCCCGTTTTTCCCCGGGCCGGGTATTCATCCGGACGGATCTCCAGCAATGTGCTCCCGCAGGCATTGAGCAGACGGGTGCCGGAAGGATGTTCGATCTCCCTCCGGAAACAGCCGTACTCCTTGTGGATATGGCCGTAGCACATATAGGCCGGGCGCCATTTTTCGATCAGTTCGTTAAAACAGGCAAACCCGCGGTGGGGCAGATCATCCATATCCCCGTACCCTTCCGCCGGCGCGTGGGTCACAAGCATATCGAACCCGTTCATCAGCACAAGCCGGCTGTTGAGTTTCCGGATCCTCCGCCTCATCTCCTGCTCGGTATACATATCCCTGCCCCCGTGATAGCGCATGGAACCCCCAAGCCCGAGTATCCTAAGGCCGCGGAAATCATAGACACGGTCGTCAATCGGGATGCAGCCGTCCGGCGGATTGCGGTCATACACGCCGTCATGGTTGCCCCGCACATAGAGCAGCGGGCAGTTGGTCATCGTGACAAGAAACTCAAGATAGTCCGGATGGAGATCGCCGCAGGAGATGATCAGATCGATGCCTTCCGTCCGGCACGGATCGTAATAATCCCACAAACTCTTCTGTTCTTCGTCTGCTATCAGGAGGATCTTCATTTCCTGCCTTCCTTCACGCCGCTCACTTTCACGGTCTCTTTGACTGCGTCCCCTTCGATCTCCCCGATCTCCGGGATCCGTCCGATCACGTTATCGTTCAGATAGTCCATCGTAATGATCTCTTCATTGTTCAGTCTCGGCTCGTCTGCCTTCTTAACCAGACCGTCCTGGGAATGAATCTCCCCGTCGAACGGGCTCAGCGAATCCATGACGATGGCGCGCTTCAGCGCGTCGACCAGCTTCGCCGAGTAATACGGGATCTTGTTTGACAGGATCACGTCCACCACACCGGACGACATGCCGAACCAGTAATTCATGGCCTGATTCTGCTCAAGGCGCGTGCGCTCATCATATGCGCCGGACAGGACCGCCCTGATGATGATCTCATAATACTTGCCCCAGTCAAAAACCGGCATCGCGAGATTGAACAGTGAGCCGTCCTCCCGGTAGAGATAGACGCCGTACTCCCTTCCGGCCTCCTGCGGCGTGATGAGGTCCGGTCCCGACTGGACACAGACGCCCTCGAGATACATGTCACGGCGCCAGTCCACGCCCTGCTGCGACGCCCAGGACAGATACACCTCCGCCTTCGGGTCGACCATCGCCGCCCCGATCGCAAAAGCGTTGATATTCGCAATCGTCCCGTAGATCGGCGAGTCGGCGACGTAGCCGATCTTATGGTTCTCGGCCATCGCAGCGGCGAGCGCCCCCATCAGGAACTTCGCTTCATACATGCGCCCGTAATAAGTCCGCACCGCATTATGCGACATATTGATCGAGCAGTTCAGGTACCTGGTGCCCGGATGCTCGATGGCGGCTCTGAGCGTCTCGGCCATCTGCGACGGAGAGATCGTAAAGACGACTTCCTCTTCATCCGCGGCCGCCGCTTCCAGCGCTTTTCTCGTCCCCGCATCCGACATGCAGTTTTCATAGGCGATCGTTTCCGCGAC
>CACXFK010000196.1 GCA_902766945.1 uncultured Lachnospiraceae bacterium
CGGAGAAGACTGGACAGATTCGGAAGATCCGGCGTCTGAAGATGCCGAACCGGAACAGATCGGCGTCTCCGAGCATGAAGAAGCGGAACGGACAGGGGCTGAAGCAATTGATGAAGAAGACGCGGAGGATCTCTCTTCCGAATCGGACGCAGCAATTGAATCCAGCGAAACAGATGGCGCCGATCAATCGGTCGCATCAATTGAATCCAGCGAAACAGATGGCGCCGATGGCGCCGATCAATCCGGCGAATCGGACGCAACGATTGAAGCCGATGAAGACGATGAAGACGATGGAGCCGATGGCGCCGATCAATCCGGCGAATCGGACGCAACGATTGAAGCAGATGAAGACGACGCATCTTCCGAAGACGAAGACCCCGATGAATCGGAAGAGAAGGCTGACAGAGTCCGGTTTGAATCTTCCGTGATCGAAGCGTCCGGCCGGACCTATGAGATCACGGTTTCCTATGAAGCGGATGCCCGGATTCCGTCGGATGCGAAGCTCATGGTTACAGAGATCCTTCCGGGCGACAAACGCTATATGGAATATTACACGTCAGCGATCGACGCTGTGGCCGAAGACGCTGACGCCGGCTCCGGCTCCGAAGACGCTGACGCCGGCTCCGGCTCCAGCTCCGGCTCCGTGAGCGAAACCGATCAGAACCTCTATGCGCGTTTCTTCGACATTCAGATCCTTTCGGGAGGTGACAAGATTGAACCGGAAGGCGACGTGCTTGTCAGCATAACGCTCAAAGACGCGCCGGACATGGCCGCATCAGATCTGAAGATCGTACATTTTGATGAGGATGAACCCAGCGTGCTGGAGGCGGACCAGTCAGCAAATGAAGCGGATGGAGAGGCGGAACTGGTCTTCGTGGCGGACAGCTTCTCGGTCTTTGGCGTGATCACGGTTCCCGGACATGAGACCGTAAATGATCTGGATGGTGTATCGGCGAGACTCAGCGTGGGCGGTTATTATATGACGGACCGCACTACTATTGAAGGAGACCTTAGCCGGATTGAGAAGAGCTCGAATGAAGAAGAGGCGGCCGAGTGGCATTTTGAGAAGGCAGGCGATGACGGCGTCTATTGGATCTATACGCTCGACGGCGATGAGAAGCAGTACCTGACTCTTACGTACAAAGATGATCAGAGCGCTCATGCCGCGCTTTCATCCGATCCGCAGCCGCTGACTGTTCTTGGTGAGAGCGGGGGACGGTACGCGATCCGTTTCACCGACGCGGAAGGAAAGACCTATTCCCTGATCCAGTACGGAGGCGCTGACGGCGTCGGGTTTGCGGGTTTCGATTCCGACGTTGTGGGCGGCTTCGACGACGCCAGATTCACGTTTGATTTTGATCAGCCCTATCTCCATGCGGAGGAGGATTACATGGTCATCGTAAAACAGGATGGCCTCTATTATGCTGTCACCAATGACGGCACGCTGACGCCTGTTACTTACGATGAAGAAACCCGGTCGGTGACCGTGCAGACGCCGATGCTCTGGCATTATACGGGTGATCATCTGTACCATGACTGCATACAGGTCGGGTACAATAACCAGGATCTGCCGTCGGATTCGTATTACCGGTATCTGGATCCGTCCGCTGAAGATGCGCTGACGGAAGAAGATGCATCAACTGTGACAACTGACGGCACGCCAAGCGGAACGGGCGCAGGCCCGAAAGTGACCGGACGGAGTCTTTGGAATACTACGGCTTTGACCTATACCACGGACCATACGCTGCAGAGCAAGTCAAACCCGCAGTATTATGTCGGCGTTACAGAAGAAAACGGCAAATGGAAACTGACCGGGCAGGCAGACGCTTCCCGGGCTGCCGAAATCTTCTTTGCGGATGCGGTCTATGTCAGCGACGTGGATTGGAAGAATCATGTGGTCAATCACATCGACATTTCCATCCAGGGAACGGCCGGCGCGGATATACCGCTGGCGATCGGAAAGTACTATGACGCGGATCACAACGTGGTCAAGGAAGTGACTTCCTTCGAAAGACTGCATCTCGGGACAGAACAGGTTGTGGATCCCGAACAGCTTGTGATCAAACCGGAAGATCTTAAAAATGCCTCCATAAGCGCATATCTGAAAAACGGACAGAGCCTCGACAATGCATTCTATATATCCGGATATTCAGCCAATCCGAAACATGGAGATTCGAACGCCCAGGTCCGCATCGAAGGCGCGTTCAAGGTGGCCGATCTGGACGGAACAGACTACGAAACAGTAGATGCAAACCGGTATAACAATGACCCGGAATACAAGAACGCGGTATATGAAAAAAGACTGCAGAACCGCGTCTATTACAGCGTGACCGTCACCAAGCCGATCTCGTTTCTTCTGCAGATTGAGGATCCGGAGGATTCCTCAAAGATGATCCAGCTCTGCGATGAGTACGGCAAGCCTCTGACGATCTCCGTGGATACGGCCTTTACGGCCAGCTTTGATTACTGGGATCCGCGCAATGTCTGTCCGCCGATCCATGATGACAGTTACGGGTATCACGCGGAATGGCTGATCGGAGGCATTCCGGATCATAATCAGAGCGGCATGGATTTCTTCCTCGGTGAAGATGTCAGCACTCAGGCGAAAGTGCATGCGGTCGAAATCACAAAACTCATCGTGGATGAGCACGGCAACCGCATCCGCTCGGAAGAGGCCGGAAGCAACACATTTTCGATCTATCGGAAGCCGGACCGTGACGGAAGCAGCGTGCAGGATCTGAATGTCGGATCGTTCACGGAGTCACCGGATTACAGCGGCTATACGCTTCAGCACGACAAAACGGCCCATGTAGGAAGCGAAGGCATGGGCATCGTGTATGATTATGACGTGCAGGACGGACTCTACTACATCAAAGAAGATCCGGACAGCATTCAGGACCGGATCACGGACACGGCCGGCAACATCTGGGAGTACAAGAATACCTATATTCTGACCGAATATGCGTGGCGGAATCATGCAAATGACAACTACGTCCACGTGAGCGATACATTTGAGAAAAATGAGTCAGGCGCGTATGAGGCGGCTGACTACAGCAGTGTGCCCGAGATCCTGGGCGATCACGAGGCCTATAAAAATGCAGACGGCTCATACACGTCTTCCGGGACCTTCACAAATGATTTCCTGGAGTTCTACGTCTACAATGTGTATCAGTCCCCGAAGGTGGATGTGCCGGTCACAAAGACCTGGGATGACTTTGCCTCCGATGACTATGACTGGAACGCAACCTTTACGCTGCAGTGGGCTCCGTTATATCCGGGTGAGACAAAACCGGGCATAAGCTTCGAGGATGTCACGCCGGCTCACACGGTCACCATTTTCAAGGATCAGGTGGCGGACGAGGCTGCGCTTGCCGGATCGCTCGATGACCGCACGTTCAAAGACCTTCCGAAATACGGGACGGATGCCGCCGGAAATACCTACCGGATCCAATATACGGTGAAGGAAACGGCCTATATGGTTCTGGACCGGATATCCGGAAACGTCGTCTATTCATGGGACGAACTGTCCGGATATAATTCCGGAGATGTAAATGAGCATTATCAGCTGTTTTCTTCCCATGACGCAGGCGAGTTCATTGCGGACCATACCGATGAGGAAAATGAAGCGGACGGAAACTATTACATCGACGTCAAAAATGTAAAGAAGACCGTCCCTGAGAAAGAGTACTTGCGGATCAGTCTGGATAAAAAGTGGGATTCGTCATTTGAGGGTCTCACGCAGGACCGCTATGCCGAATTCGAATTAAAACGCAGTGCGCAGACGGAATGCCGGGATCTGAGTCAGATGTCCGATTCCGACCGGTCCGCTGAGCCGGTCACCATTACCATCACGGACGGTGAGCGCATCGTCGATACGTTCGAGACTCAGCCGAACATCGGGCTCTATCTGGCAGGCCATTTTGCGCCGCATGACAGTGAAAGAACCGTGACATTTGTGGCGGACAAGCCGGTGCGGCTCTCGAACGGAAGCCGGGTTTCCACGCTTACGGCTGAAGCTGCTGGCAGAAATGAGACGAGTGCGCTCGTCCGGACTGACGAATTCTTCGCAACGGAAGACACGGTGTTCCGGATTGACAGCGGCTCGGAGTATCTTATCGCCGATGATCCGGCTGCGCAGGTTCTGGACACCGATGCGGGAACCGGCATGCATCCCGACCGGTCTTTCAGCCGGACCGTTCGTCTTGACAGCACGAACAACTGGCACGTCGATCTGGACGACCTGATCAGAAGCGAGACGGCCGCCGGCGAAGACGACGATCAGGAGATTGTTTATAAGTACGAGTACTACCTCGTTGAGAAGGAGAGCAGTCCGGAGGGATATGCTCAGCTTTTCCATGCAGAAAACGGGGATCTGACGGATATCCGGTCCGGAGATGCCGGGCATCCGGTGCGCGCGGATGAATCTCTGATTGCGGTCAACGGTCCGACAAACAGGCTCGTCGTCCGGAAATACTGGCGCGGCGTTCCGGATCCGACCGGGTTCCCGACCGTGACGTTTACGCTTTATCAGGCGTTTGCGGATCAAAATGAAGGCTGGATCTATGAAAATGAGACAACGCATGAGCGATATGAGCATGTCGAGCTGACCGCGTCGTCTCCTGAATGGATATGTCCGGAGGCGCTTCCGGAGACAAAGCTCGATAACGGGAATCCCCGTGCCGTGAAATACTATGTCATTGAGGATGTGCAAAGCGGGTCTCAAACAGAAGGAGACGTCACTTCGTCCTGGCAATTTTACTACTATCTGAATTCGGACGGACAGCAGACAAATGCCGGGCATCAGGGATACTTTGCCTCTTTGCCGGGCTCTTCGATCCATGAAAACGGCGGGACGATCACGATCTGCAACAAGCTGAACAGCTATGTGCAGCTTGATATTCAAAAACAGTTCTTTGAACTGAAAGAAAGCGGCTCCTGGGACAATACCACGTCGTCCGCTGCCCGCAAAACAAGCACGATACTCGGATTCAGGGTGGTCCGCGCGATCAAGGCTCCGAACGGAAAGTATCTGGACGAAAAAGGCCGGTATGCCGACGAGCCGGTCTGGATGGATTACGGCGATGAGATGCTCTGCGGTTATAACGACAAGGGGGAGGATATTGTCCAGAACACGGCGGATAATATGTTCTATCTGAAATCGGCCGGCGGAGACTGGGCATTCCGGATCGAAGACAATCAGGGCGACGCGACAAACGTTTCGAGCGGCGGCAGCGGCCTTCCGAAGAACGGGTACTATCTGTTAAATGGCGCAGACACGCCGGTTACCTACGAGTATTCTTACCGCGAGACCAATGTCTACAAGTATGTAAGCCGGGATGAGGACGGAACGATCCATGTGGAAGCGAATCCGGATTGGGACTGGTTCAGCTCCATTTTCCCGGGTTCTCTGAACCATATCTTCCATGGACAGGATAAGATGCGCGTGGCAAATTTCCAGGCTTCGGATCTTATGATCGACAAGCAGTGGATCGGTGACGCGGATGCGTCGGAGGTCTATGTGAAGGTCTGGCGCGTGTCCGGAGAGGGCAGGCCGGAAGACTTCACCGCCGTGATTGCGGATGATATCCGCTACAATCACAACTGGCAGATGTATGTCCGGGATGAAGACTCGGTCGATGTCTACCGCAAGTGTCTGGTCCTCAGGGACGACGGATCAGGTGAGTGGACAGCGGCGATGACGGTCAGCAGAGCCCTGCTCGGATCGCTCGGGGAGACCGGAGCGTATCATTATTATATCCAGGAGGTTGGGTATAAGACGACTGAAGGCGTTGTGAAAACCAATGTCAATGCCAGGTATAAGCCGCTTTATAATAAGTGGATTGACGGAAAATGGAGCGAGGCACCGGTCAGCAGCACCGACTATGCGGCCAATGCCATCACTGTAAAGGAAAAGGGCGAGAACAAGCTCCGCGTTATCAACCGGACAGAGCCTTCCACTACCTATACGGTGCGGAAGTCTTTTGCCGGTGCGCAGAGTTCGACCGGCGGACAGAGCTCCGTGAGCGGAAGATATCCGACGGACGGCTCCAAACAGGTCGTGGTGGAGCTGCAGCAGCGGTACAGATTTGAAAAGACCGAAGAAGGCGTCAAGTATGTCTCCGCTGACCGAGTCAGGTGGGTGCGTGCAGACAGCGATGAAGCCAAAACGACCTGGACGGTTGACTGGCAGGGGGCTGAATCCGCCAATCCTGTCAGCGTGACGCTGCCGAAATCAAAACCGGCTGATTCGCTGCTTTCGGACGAGGCGTGGTACGGCAGCGCCGCGGCGTGGACGTACTCCTGGGAAGGACTGGATCTCTATAAAGTCCTGTCCGAATCCGGGAATCCGGAGGAGACTGTAAAAGCACAGCTGTACTATCGGGCCGTTGAAACGGCAAATCCGGACTGGCTCTCAGCCTCGATGACCGATGAAGATCAGGAAGGCCATAAGGCGGTTGACGATGAATCGCAGACCGGCGCGGGCATTCGCAGCGAATCCAACAGAGTCGAAAATATCCAGCAGCAGACCGACCTCCGCCTTAACAAAGAGTGGACAGGCCTCACCGGAGGCAGGACGTGGCCGAGGGGCTATGTCGTGGAATACCGTCTGATCCAGAACTATCATCTTGCCCTGGCGGATATGACCGGAACGGAGACGAGAGACGGACTGACGTACATCAAGCCGGCCTATTCATATGGGGACACGATTAAGTCCGTAGAGATGACGACTTCGAATCTGGAAGGCATCGCTTCGGATAAAGTGCACCCGCAGGCGGTCGGTACGCTGGAAGAGAACAATCACAATCTGGAGATCTCAGGGCTTCCGCTGTATGGTTTCTTTACGGCTTCCGCCGATGACGTGACTGAGGCGGCAAAGGCCGGCGCGGTGCTGAAGGAGGGCACCACCTACCCGGTCGTCTATACTTACAGCGTCATGGAAACCGGCGTCAGGAAAGACGGCGAAGCGGTTCCGTTTGTGCCGCAGACCGTTGATGCGGTAAATGGCGAATCGGCAGGCGATGGCTGCACCGCCACACTGACAAATGAACTCACAAGCCTGAAGCTGAAAAAAATCTGGACGAAGAACGGAAACGCGGCGGACAATTTCTGGCCTGCCGGCTATACGATCGAGTATACGCTGAGCCGGGAATCCGTCCTTGAAAACGGCGCTGTAGCGGAGACCGACGACAGCTGGTACGTCGTGAGCCGCTCTTCCCACGCCGCGGATATCCTGACGCAGACGAAAAAGTCGGCTGAATGGACGGACCTGCCGGCCGGCGGCCTGTACACGCCTCAGGAAGATGATCCGGCGAAAGGGCTTACGGCACATCAGGCGTATCCGGTGACATTTGTCTATAAAGTAAAAGAAACAAAGGTCAACGTGCCCGCCGGTGCTCCGGAATACTCGTACCGCGAAGACACAGTCGTGACCTTTGTGAAGAACGGGGAAACCGGCTTCTGTGAAGCTGTTTTAAGCAACGACATGACGGACGTTGAGGCTGAAAAGATCTGGACGGACCAGGGCGATCACAGCCAGGATACCTCATATGTCACGCTTTACCGGTACATCGAGGATGAAAAGCTGATCTCCGTAACACTCGACAATCCGTCCGCACTGGATTCCGAGATCATCAGAGTCATCGTGGACGGTGTGGAGAAAGAGATCAGACGGGACGCGGATACGGTGACATTTGCCGTGTCGGATGATGAGCCTCATGAGATCACCTATGTGACGCCGGAGGGCATGACCCTCAGCGGACCGGGCGGAG
>CACXFK010000197.1 GCA_902766945.1 uncultured Lachnospiraceae bacterium
ATGGCTCTTATAAGCTTTCATTCTCTTGAGCTTTCCGCTTCCGGTCACGTGGAAACGCTTCGCAGCGGCTCTCTTTGTCTTCATCTTGGGCATAATAACACTTCTCCTCTCTTATTTTTTCTCTGTCAGGAACATCGTCATGAAACGGCCTTCCATCTTCGGGGGCTTGTCAACGACAGCGATATCGGAAAGTTGCGCCGCAAAATCATCCATCATCGGGCGGCTCTGCGCGGTATGCGCCATCTCGCGTCCGCGGAAGCGGATGCTGACTTTCACCTTATTACCCTTCTGGATAAACTTTCTGGCAGCGGCCACCTTGGTGTTGAGGTCGTTCGTGTCGATGTTCGGGGACATCCTGATCTCCTTGATCTCCACGATCTTCTGCTTCCTGCGCGCTTCCTTTTCTTTCCGGGACTGCTCATACTTGAACTTGCTGTAGTCAATGATTTTGCAGACCGGCGGCTGAGCCTTCGGGGCGATCTTGACAAGATCAAGACCGGCTTCATCGGCCATCGCCTGCGCTTCACGGGCGGACATAATACCCAACTGTTCACCGTTCTCTCCGACCAGACGGATCTCACGATCCCGGATCTGTTCGTTAATCATTAAATCGCTAATGATCTTTCCCTCCTCAAGAAAAACGATCCATTTGGTTCCTGACGAATGTTCCTCTCATAAAAAAGCGGCCAGTCAGAGACTGCCCGCATATCATCGAAAGTCACAGCATAAGAAGCTGCTCGATATCAACGCCCGTCACTGAACGCGTTCCGGGGTGAGAGTGGACACTCTGCTTGTTTTTCAACTTTTTGAGTTTATCATCTGATGCAGTGTCTGTCAAGTCCAATTTCGCATAAGCTTTTCAGCGGCCGCAGCAATACTTATATTTCTTGCCGCTTCCGCACGGACACGGATCGTTTCTGCCGATTTTCTTCGGCTTGATGATCGTGCCGGACTTCTTCTGCTCAAGATATAATTCCTTCTGTCTGTCTTCCGTGAAAATGGCGTTCCACTCGGGCAGCTCATACAGCCAGTCCGCTTTTGCGTCGACCATGTTCTTGTAAAGCTTTTCCTTGTCAAATGCGAGGCTGACTTCGGTATCTTCGTCCATCGTCTCGATCGGATTGGGCTCTTTCAGGGAATCGTTGATCCCGTCGAGGAAGCCTGTCATCGTCTCTACCGGGATATCGTACTTCGCGGCAAGCTCTTTCACCGTCCCGCGCACTTCTTCGTCCGGATTGGCAAGGAGCTGCTGATAGATACCCTTTTCAACGAGAAAATAATCGTTCCAGAACTTCTGAAGCCATCCCTTGTCCGCTTTCTGATCGTACGCTTTGCTGCGCCATTTTCCGAGAAGCGAATGTTTATCGACCTTCAGTTCCTCTTCCATCGCGTCGATGTTCGCATTTGTCTTTGCCATGTTCTATCTCCTGATTCCTCTTTTCTAAACAATACCGCCCGGCCTTGCGCTGTCATGGATTACGGCCGCCGGCAGACGCCTTGTGCGCCGTCATCTGACCGTCTCTTTCGGCACACAAGGCGTATTGTAGCATATCCCGGATCTTTTCGCAACACAAGTCCCGCTGTCTCCTTACCGCGCTTCGCTCTCACCAGCGGACGCCGACGGACGCGAGCTTCTCCTCGGCATCCGGATAATCCCTGAAACGGATTGCGCTTATGCCGCACTTTCGGGCCGCGGCGACATTATCCGGGTTGTCGTCAAGGAAAACCGCACGGGACGGATCGATCCGGTACGTACGCAGCAGATGCTCATAGATCGCGGGATCCGGCTTTGCGAGGCCGCATGCGTACGACCACACTGCGCCGTCCGCTTCGCGGACCAGGTCGAACACGCCTTTTTTAACGAGGAAGTCGTGGCTTTCGCGGCTCCAGTTCGAGAGGATATACACCTTATATCCCTTGCGCTTCAGTGAGCGGATCCAGTCTTCCGAGTACCAGTATGGGACAAAGCAGTCGTCCAGGGTCTCCAGAAAGTGCATCACTTCCTCTTCGTGTCCCGGAACGCGGCCGGCAAAAAAGGCATACGCCTCGTCCCGCGTCCACTCGTCCCGGTCAAACTTCGCCCACTCGGGCCTGCCCATCACGTCTCTTCCGATCGCCTGCGTCACCTCTTCGGTGAGGCCGATCGATGCGGCAAGTTCCTCCCAGGGCTCATCGATGAGAACAAATCCCGCGTCGAAGATGATCGTGTCAATGACGGCGGATTTCACCGGCTTCACAGCCCTCGCCACCATAAGGAACAGATAAAGCAGAACCGGCACGAGAATCGTTGCGCCGATCGCGCCGCGGAACAGTCCCTGCGCCGCTTCGCTCTTCATCATCGAAAACACGAACGCCGCGGCGTACATGCCGAGAATCAGCACGATGGCCGCGATCGCCAGTATCTGTTTGAGTTTTTTCATATCCACCACTCCGTCGTCAGTCCGTCTTTGAAGGTACGCCTTCTCCGGCGGACTCTTCCAGTGTATTCACGATCGCGTCAAACTCCGCTTTGGCCGCGTCCTCATCATCGGCCTTTGCCCAGCAGAAAAACTGGGCGCAGCGCGTACCGCTCTCCCGGACCGCGTACAAAAAGCCGGCGATCCGGACCGGCTCCGCGCCGGAAGAGGGGCTGTAGAGCGCAGTGAAAAACAGCTTTCTCGCGGGAAATGCAGAAGCCGCCAGCACACAGTCCTCCGCCCCCAGGATCTGAACATCCGCAAACAGCGCGGAAGACGTGACGCCCATCGCGAGCACCGTAAAGTAATCGTCAAATGAGGTCAGCGAGACCCCGTCCAGTTCCTCGTCATTAAAAATGAGATAGCGCTCCGCATCCGGGTCCGCCGCTTCGATCAGAAACGCCTCATCCGCTTTTCCCTCCGGATCCAGGAGGCCGGCTGCATTTTCATAGGATGCGGGCACCGTGACACGGAAGCGTCCGTCCCGGGCGGTAATGGTGCGGGACGTGTCCGACACCGTCCCGGCCGCTGCCGCATCTGCGCCGGACAGGCACACCGCGAAAAGACCCGCCGCAGTGAGGCCCGCCGCAAGAAACAGGCCGGGTTTCATCCGTCTTCTCTTTTTCGAACTCATACCTCTGTCTCTTCGGAGCGGCCGCATCACCGGTAGATGACGTCGTCCCGGCCCGGACCGTTGGATACGATCGTGACGGGGAAGCCGATCTGTTCTTCGATAAACTCGATATAGCGGCGGCAGTTTTCGGGAAGCTCCTCATACCTGCGGATGCCGGTGATATCGCACTTCCAGCCCGGAAGCGTCGTCCACACGGGCTTCGCTCTCATGAGGGCTCCCGTCGTCGGGAATTCGGTTGTGATGTTGCCGTCGATCTCATAAGCCGTGCAGACAGGGATCTCATCGAGATATCCGAGCACGTCGAGAACCGTCAGCGCCACGTCCGTTGCGCCCTGCAGACGGCAGCCGTACTTCGAAGCCACGACGTCATAGAAACCGACACGTCTCGGACGGCCCGTCGTCGCGCCGTACTCGCCTCCGTCGCCGCCGCGTCTTCTGAGTTCTTCCGCTTCATCGCCGAAGATCTCGGACACGAACTCGCCCGCGCCGACCGCGCTCGAGTAGGCCTTGGTCACGGCGATAATCTTTTTGATCTCATAAGGCGGAAGGCCTGCGCCGACCGCGCCGTATCCGGCCAGCGTCGAGCTGGATGTCACCATCGGATAGATGCCGTGATCGGGATCTTTCATCGTCCCGAGCTGTCCCTCGAGCAGCACTTTCTTTCCTTCCTTCAGCGCCTCATAAAGGAAGCCCGACGTATCACCGACGTACGGCCAGATCTCCTCCTTATACCGGCGGAGTTCCTCCATGATCTCATCCGTCTTCAGCTCCTCGTGATGATAGAGGTGCTTCAGCATGATGTTCTTCTTCAGCAAAATGCCGTCGACCTTCTCCCTGAGCGTGTCCAGATCCTCGAGCTCCGCGACCTGGATGCCGGTCTTGGCATACTTGTCGGAATAAAACGGAGCGATGCCGGACTTCGTCGAGCCGAAGGACTTTCCTGCAAGTCTCGCTTCCTCAAGCGTGTCAAAGAGCACATGGTAAGACATGACCAGCTGTGCGCGGTCCGAGATCATGAGCTTCGGGGCCGGCACGCCTCTGGACATGATGTCCTTCAGTTCCTCCGCAACGCGGTCCGCGCTGAGCGCCACGCCGTTGCCGATGACGTTGACGACGTTCTGATGGAAGACGCCTGACGGGAGCGTGTGCAGCGCGAACTTCCCGTAATGATTCTTAATCGTGTGGCCGGCGTTGGCACCGCCCTGGAAGCGGATGACAATATCGGCTTCCGATGCCAGAACGTCTGTAATCTTTCCTTTTCCTTCATCGCCCCAGTTTGCTCCGACGACTGCTGTTACCATATCCTTCCTCCTTATGCAAACGACTGTTTCTGTCTGTTCTTTTCCTTTGTGCTTCCGGTTTTATACGTTGATTTCCGGAAGATACTCCGCTGCGCCGCCATTTTTCTCAAGAAGCGGTCTCACAACCTCCCGGAGATAGGTTTCCGTCTGGTAAGGCGCACGGCCCACGTACCTGGCGGGATCCATCGATTTCTCAAGTTCCTCGCGGGTGAGGGAAAATGCCCCGTCCGCCGCGATCAGGTCAAGAAGATTGTTGTCTCCGCCCTCTTCCTTCACATGACGGCCGGCTTCCATCGAGAGCACTCTGATGCGCTCATGCAGTTCCTGGCGGTCTCCCCCGGCTTTTACCGCGTCCATCATGATGTTTTCCGTCGCCATGAACGGCAGCTCCGCCATCAGGTGTTTGCGGATGACCTTGGGATAGACGACAAGGCCGCCCGCCACGTTGGCGACAAGATCGAGGATCCCGTCGGCCGCAAGGAAGCCTTCCGGGACCGACAGGCGCTTATTGGCCGAGTCATCCAGCGTCCGCTCGAACCACTGTACCGAAGACGTGACGGCCGGATTCAGCGCGTCGGCAAGAAGATAGCGCGACAGCGAGGCGATGCGCTCCGACCGCATGGGATTCCTCTTGTAGGCCATCGCGGAGGATCCGATCTGATTCTTCTCAAACGGCTCTTCGACTTCCTTCATGTGCTGGAGAAGCCGGATGTCATTGGAGAACTTGGTCGCGCTCGCCGCGATGCCGGCAAGCACATTCAGGACGCGGGTATCCACTTTTCTGGAATACGTCTGCCCGGATACCGGATAGCAGCCCGGGAAACCGAGCTTTTCGGCGATCATCGGATCGAGCCTGTCGCATTTTTCCTGATCGCCTTCGAAGAGTTCCAGGAAAGAGGCCTGCGTCCCCGTCGTGCCCTTTGAGCCGAGCAGCCTGAGCGTTCCGCTCACATAATCGAGGTCTTCAAGATCGATCATGAATTCATTGATCCACAGCGTGGCCCGTTTTCCCACGGTCGTAGGCTGAGCCGGCTGGAAATGCGTAAACGCAAGAGTCGGGAGATCCTTGTACGCATCGGCAAATGCGGCCAGATGAGCGATCACGCCGATCAGCTTTCTCCTTACAATCGCGAGGGCGTCGCGCATGAGGATCAGATCCGTGTTGTCGCCGACATAGCACGAAGTGGCCCCGAGATGAATGATCCCTTTCGCGTTCGGGCACTGAAGCCCGTAGGCATATACGTGGGCCATGACGTCATGCCGCACTTCTTTTTCCCGCTTCTTCGCATCCTCGTAATTAATGTCGTCCGCGTGCGCCTTCAACTCCGCGATTTGTTCATCCGTGATCGGAAGGCCCAGCTCCTGCTCGGTTTCAGCAAGCGCGATCCAGAGTTTCCTCCACGTGCGGAACTTCCGGTCCGGTGAGAACACTTCCTGCATTTCCCTGCTTGCATAGCGCTCCGAGAGCGGGCTCACATATCTGTCATTTCCCATCTTCTATCCTTTCCATCTTTGACAAAGGATTCTCGTGACTTCAGTCATGAGAGGAATGTGCAGGAGAAACTCGTCTTTGACATGAGTCCAAAGCTCGTGTCAAAGATTGAAG
>CACXFK010000198.1 GCA_902766945.1 uncultured Lachnospiraceae bacterium
GGCTTCAATCTTTGACACGAGCTTTGGACTCATGTCAAAGACGAGTTTCTCCTGCACATTCCTCTCATGACTGAAGTCACGAGAATACTGTGTCAAAGATTGAAAGAGCCGTGGGAGAACGTGCCGGGTCAGGTAAAACCCGCGCAAGGCGGTAAACAAATTGGACAATAGGTAAAAAATGTGGCGGCCGCCTATGAGGGGTGACGACCGCCAGGGATGTTAGTCTTTCGGCTAACGTATGAAAAAGTTGTGCCTTACGGCACATAGTTATTTTACCATATAGCCATGTATGGGTGGGTGAATAAATTGTGAATATTGTGTGTTTTTAAGAAAATTTGCGTAACGATATCGGGATACAGAAGAGGTGAACAGGAGGTAAACAATGAGCCCGAACGGAACAGTCAGACTCAGGAGAGGTGAGGGACGGCTGCTGAAGTCCGGCGGAGCCTGGATCTTTGACAATGAGATTGCCGATGTACAGGGACATTATGTAAATGGCGATCTGGTGCGCGTCGAAGATTTCGACGGGTATCCGCTTGGAATCGGATATATAAACCGGAATTCCAGGATCCGCGTGCGCATGCTTACGCGCAATCCGGAGGATACGATCGATGAATCTTTTTTCCGGAGGCGCTTGCATGATGCCTGGGAATACCGGAAAAGAACCGTGGATACATCCAGCTGCCGGGTTGTATTCGGAGAGGCGGATCTCCTCCCCGGCATCACGATTGATAAGTACGAAGACGTGCTGGTTGTCGAGGCCGGTGCTCTGGGCATGGACCGCATGAAAGAGATGCTGACAGACATCCTGAAAGAAGTACTTCTGGAGGACGGGATCCGGGTGCGCGGAGTTTTTGAGCGCAGCGATACGCGGGAACGGGTCAAAGAAGGTCTTGAGAGAAAAAAGGGATTTATCGGTGATCCTTTTGACACGGAGATCACGATCACTGAAAATGGCGTTCGTTACTACGTGGATATTCGTGACGGACAAAAGACCGGCTTTTTCCTGGATCAGAAGTACAACCGGCTTGCGATCCAGCGTCTTGCAAAAGGAGCGAGCGTACTGGACTGCTTTACACATACCGGTTCTTTCGCGTTAAACGCGGCGTATGCCGGTGCGCTCCGGGTGACCGGTGTCGACGCATCGGAAACGGCCGTCGCAATGGCGCGGCGGAATGCAGAGCTGAACGGATTTTCACAGGTTGCATTTGAGAAAGCGGACGTACTTGAACTGCTGCCGGAACTGGTCTCAAAGGGAGAGCAATACGATCTGGTGATTCTGGATCCGCCCGCTTTTGCGAAGTCGAAAGCCAACGTCCGGAACGCGGTCAGGGGTTATCGGGAGATCAACAGGGAAGGGATGAAACTGGTCAGAAAGGGAGGCTTTTTAGCCAGCTGCTCCTGCTCGCATTTTATGACGAGGGAACTGTTCGAGCAGATGCTCCGCCAGGCGGCAAGAGAAGCGCACGTGCAGGTCCGCCAGGTTGAAGCGAGGGCCCAGTCGCCTGACCATCCGATATTATGGACAGCGGAAGAGAGCAGTTATCTGAAATTCTATATCATGCAGATCATATGAAAAAGATCCTCCCGCCCGGGAGGATCTTTCCGCAAACGTTTATAAGACGACCGGTTTACTGCTTGCCGGACGGATTTAAGATGCCTGCGACAATGTCCACGCACTTATCGATCCCGAGATAGCTGGTATCGAGGCAGATGTGATAATCACTGGCTTCACCCAGATCATGATTGGTATACGCCTTGTAGTAATTCTTTCTCCAGCTGTCGCGGTGCTCGACGTACTTTTCGAGATCCACGCCGTCATGCTTGCCGTTTTCGGCAGCCCACTTGACGCGGTATTCCAAAGAAGCCGTGAGGAAGATATCGAAGGACGGGATGCCCTCTTCACGCAAAATGATATTGGAGCAGCGGCCGACAATGATGCAGGGATTTTCGGCTAATCCCAGAATCACGGCTTTCTGCGCCTGGAAGATTTTATCATAAGGATTTGAAAATGACGCATTGGTCAGGAAGCTGTTGAGGAACTGCGCTCTCTTGCCCATATCCTCGCCCTCTGCAATGATCTGCTCCTCGGAAAACCCGCTGACCTTGGCGGTGAGCCGGACAAAATCAATGTCATAGTATTTGATGCCGAGCTTCTCGGATAAACCTTTTGCCAATGAACGGCCGCCTGCGCCGTACTGTCTGCTGATGGTGATCACCGGTAACGAACTGTTCTTAGTCATGCCGGAATTCCTCCTGCGTTTGCAATAGATTAAAAGAGTTTTATGAGCGGTACGGGATCTGCGCCCTGAACCTATCTCATCATACGCGATAAAAAGAACAAAGTAAAGCGGGGTTTCACTCTGAAAATACTTTGCGGTTGGCACTCGTGCCCTTGACTTTGAGGCCGGGGATCGAGTCGATGAACTTGTAGAGCTGTGAGTAGCCGTACAGCTTGACGTTGAAGTTTTTGCGGCGTTTCCTGATTTCCTGACCGAGTGTCGCAAGGCCGATGCCCTGCTTTCCGCGCTTGCGGACGATCTCGCGGATGTCGCGGATGACCTCGTCTTCCTCCGCGTCCTCAGTATTCAGACTGACCGTGATCGAGTTGTTCCGCTTTGTCAGCTCGATACCGGGCATGTCCTCAAGGAACTTGCTGAGCTGTGAATACCCGAAAGTCCGGATATCGAAATCCGGATATTTGCTCTGAAGCCGGCTCCCGATTTCGCCCGGGCCGGTCTGCTTCCCGTTGTTGTCATTTTTCGTAATGATATTGATGATGTCGGCTTCGATCGCTTCCTTGTCGGTCGCGGCCGCACTGCCGCTCGAACTGGCAAGCAGGTTCTCCAGTTCGGTAAAGACCGTGCACGCTGCGCGGAATGAGTCCGGCGTCTTCTTTTCCCCCATGCCGATTACGATCTTCCCGGATTCGCGCAGTCTGGATGCGAGCCTTGTGAAATCACTGTCCGAGCTGACGATGCAGAATCCGTCGACGTTGGAGTTGTAGAGCAGGTCCATCGCGTCGATGATCAGCGCGGAGTCGGTCGCATTTTTGCCGGTCGTATTGGAGAACTGCTGAATCGGCGTGATGGATTTCTCCAGCAGCTTGCCGCTCCAGCGTGCATTGGCCTGCGAGGTGAAATCGCCGTAGATGCGGCGATAGGTGACGGTCCCGTACTGAGACAGCTCGTCAAATATGCCGTCCAGATATTTCTGGGAGACATTGTCGGAGTCGATCAGCAGGGCCAGTTTTCTTTCTTGTTCCATTGAACTCTTACACTCTCTTTCATAAAATGGTGAGCGCTTACAATTCGATGCCGTTTTTTATGAGCAGCGCGCGGGCTGTTTCGACGGAATCCTGGCCGGATGCATTTTTAACCGGGGCAAACTCGCGCTCGCGCTCGACTTCGAACGGAAGGCATGAGTCCAGTGCTTTCAGGATGTCAAAGATAAAGTATTCAAACTTCCATCCGTTCGGTTGATCCGGCGTGACAAGACGTCCCTCGCTGTCGACAAAGGGGATTTTCTTGTTCGCGAAATGGAGAGGAAGCTTCATACCGGAAGCGCGCATAAGGTCCGGCACGCGGAAGAGATAATTGAGGATGACGCCGTAGTCATAGACCCTGCGGCCTTCCGCATCCGTCCTGTAGCGCATCTCATCCGTCATCTCGTAGTATTCGATGACCGAAGGCCGGCCGTCTTCCAGACACATGACGCCGACTTTTTCTTCGGGAGAGGTCTTTTTGACCACTTTGGAACCCGAGGCGCAGCCGCTCTTTAAAACCGCCCCGATAAAAACCGGGTCGCAGATGCTTTGCAGGACATTGTCGACGGCAAAGACATTGAGGAAGCGGATTCCGTCCTTTTCAATGACGTCCATAAGGCCTGCCCTTTGAAGAGAGAGGAACCATCCGCCGTTCCCGTTGGGCGAGGAAGCCATCGAGCTTCTGGATTTCAGGAGGATATGGCCGTCTTCACTGACTGCGGGCGCCATATCCTGGCGGAAGAAGTAAATGAAGGACGGGTCGTATCCGAAATAATCATGCGCGCGGAAGAAGTCCTGAGTCTCCCTGTCATTCACGTCGCTGGTCATGATGAACAGGCGGATGAAGCGCCCGCATTCCCGCACCCGGATCATCAGATTTTCGATCAGGCGCTGGAAGATATACACCGGGCGGGTGAGGCCGATATCAAAGCAGCCTTTCGGCCCGCTGATGCCAAGTCTCGTCCCCATGCCGCCGGCAAGAAGGACCGCGGCGATCTGACCGGCGCGCAGCGCTTCGAGCCCTTCGGCGCGCAGCGCCTCTTCCCGGGAACGGATCTCCTCGATGCGCATCGCATGAAGCGGAGCGATCTCCCCCCGACAGGGCGGCGTATCTTTTTCGGAAAAGCGGGTGACATAGGAGAAGTCGGTGCTCAGGATCTCATGGATCAGGGAGTCCCGCTCCTCCTCGGATAATTGGTCGTAAAACTGCAGCAGATGCTCCTGTCCCTTGGAGGACAGAAGCATCTGCGCTTCCTTGAATCGTTGTTCAGTCATCTTGTTCCTCGAATTCGATGGTGGTGTCCGTCATGGACCTGATGATCGCCAGTGACTTCAGATCTACACCCTGTGCGCGAAGATCCTTCCCGCCGTTCTGGAAACCTTTTTCAATGACGATGCCGACGCCTTCGAGCGTGGCTCCGGCGGCTTCGATGATTTCGAGAAGCCCTGTTACGGCGCAGCCGTTTGCCAGGAAATCGTCGATGATCAGTACGTGATCATCCGGTCCCAGGAATTTTTTTGAGAGGATGACATCATAGACGCGGTTGTGGGTGTAGCTCTGGACCTTCGCCGTGTAAAGGCTTCCGTCCAGATTGAGGGATTGGGCTTTTTTTGCAAACACGACCGGCGCGTTGAAATACTGCGCCGTAATGCAGGCGATGCCGATGCCGGAGGCTTCGACTGTCAGGATTTTATTGATGGGTTTGTCTGCGAAAAGACGCTTGAATTCTTTGCCGATCTCATTGATGAAGCCGATGTCCATCTGGTGATTTAAGAAGCTGTCCACCTTCAGTATGTGTCCCGGTCTGACCTGTCCGTCTTTGAGTATCTTTTCCTCAAGTGCTTTCATGATCCCTCCTCGGATAAAGTGCTGTGCCGGCGAAGTATGCCGTACTGCCGGACACGTAGGTTATGTTCCGATTCTACAACGATTTACGCTGAAAAACAATGAAAAAGCTGTAATCAGGTGTGCTATACTGAAAATATGCAGAGCGGCGGAGAGAGAAAAGACGAACGGGAGAAAACATATGCGGCCGGGGAGGCGGCACAGAAGCCGGTTTCGCGCATTTCCGTGCGGAATCTGGTTGAATTTCTGCTGCGCTCCGGTGATCTTGACCAGCGCTCGGGCGGCGGTATGGATATGGAAGCCGCACTTCTCGGAGCGAGGATTCACAGGAAGCTTCAGAAGGAAGGCGGCAGCGCCTATGAAAGCGAAGTCTTTCTGAGGAAGGATACGGTCTATGAGGACCTGATCATCCGGGTGGAAGGACGGGCCGACGGTGTGATCAAAGGCCCGCTGCCGCCCGCGCCGGGTGAGGAGACGCAGCTTCGGTTTGAAGCGGAGGAAAATGATCAGGACAGTCCGAAGGAAGCGGAAGCCGATGTGACCATCGATGAGATCAAGGGCATGTATCTGGACGTGACCGCCCTAGAAGCTCCGTTCCCGGTTCATGCCGCACAGGCAAAATGCTACGCGGCCATTTATGCGGATGAATATGGAGAAGAGACCATCCGGATCCGGATGACCTACGTCAATCTGGACAGCGAGGAAATCCGGCATTTTTCTACTGTTTATACGGCTTCGGAACTTGCAGGATGGTACGCGGATCTCATGGATCAGTGGCACAGATGGGCGAAGTGGGAACTGGATCATGTCCGGGCGCGAAATGAGTCCATGCAGGGGATGGACTTCCCGTTTCCGTACAGGGAAGGCCAGCAGAAGCTGACGGCCACGGTCTATCATACGATCCGGGAAGGGAAGGAATTGTTTCTTATGGCGCCTACCGGTGTGGGCAAAACCATGAGCTGCGTGTTTCCGGCCGTGCGCGCTTTGGGAGAGGGATGCGGCGACAAGATTTTTTACCTGACAGCGAAAAATGAGACGCTGTCTGCCGGGCGGGAGGCCTTCTCGATCCTGGACGGAAAAGGACTGGACTTCCGGACGGTTCTCGTGACGGCGAAAGAGAAGATCTGCCCCTTAAGCGAACCTTCCTGTAATCCGGAGGACTGCCCGTATGCCCGGGGGCACTTTGACCGGATCAATGACGCTGTGTTTGACCTGCTTGAGAGCGGTCACTATTTCGGGCGCGAAGAGATCCTCGCCCAGGCGGAGGCGCGGAAGGTGTGTCCGTTTGAGCTCACGCTGGATACCGCGAGCTGGTGTGATGCGATCCTGAGCGATTATAATTATGTGTTTGATCCGTCCGCGTCCCTCAAACGGTTCTTCGCAAACGGAACCAAAGGCGGGTATATCTTTCTCATTGACGAGGCGCACAACCTGGTTGAGCGGGGCCGCGATATGTACAGCGCCGCGCTTTCGAAAGAGGATGTGCTCTCTGCAAAACGGACGGCAGGCAAGGAACAGAAGAAGCTTGCCAGGGCTCTTGACAGAGTCAACAGAATCCTGCTCGAGATGAAGCATGCCTGTGAGGAGGAGCCGACGCACCTGTGCCTCGGACAGCCCTGCCGCGTGATCAGCTTCGGGCAGGCGGATGCGCTTCTGAAAGCGGCGCTTCTTTTGCTGGCCGAGATGCAGACCGTATATGCGGAGAGTGAAGACGGGGCTTTGAAGGAGAAGCTGCTGGATTTTTATTTCGAGATCCGCGACTTTACCGCCACGGCGGATTACCTGGACGAGTCCTATCTGATTTATTCCGAGATAGACCGCGACGGCGGTTTTTCCGTCAGGCTGTTTTGCGTCAATCCGGCGGCGCGGCTGACGGATCAGATCGACAAGGGCCGGTCCGCGGTTTTTTTCTCGGCTACGTTGCTGCCGGTCGGCTATTACCGCCACCTGCTCACCACGAGGACGGATCCGTACGCGGTCTATGCGCCGTCTCCATTTGACACAAAAAAACGCCTTCTCATGATCGGGCGGGATGTGAGCACCCGCTTCAGGAGCCGTGGCGGCGCGACGTACCGGAGGATTGCGCAGTACATCTCCGTGACCGCGAGGGCTCGTACCGGCAATTATCTGGCTTTTTTCCCATCCTATAATCTCATGAAGGAGGTGTTCAGGATCTTCCGGGAGGAATGCGACGGCCCGGACGTCAACTGGATTCTTCAGTCTCCGGGGATGAGAGAGGACGACCGCGAGATTTTTCTTGAAAATTTCTATGAAGATCCGGAGACGTCTCTGGTCGGATTCTGTGTGATGGGAGGCATGTTCTCGGAAGGAATCGATCTGACCGGGACGAAGCTCATCGGCGCCGTGATCGTAGGGGCCGGGATTCCGCAGGTGACCAATGAGAGGGAGATCCTGAAAACCTTTTATGACAACTCGGCGAGAGGCGCACAAGATGCGGCCGGGGCGCAGACGGCGGGCCCGCCGGCTTTTTCGGGCAGCGGCTTTGATTATGCCTACCGGTATCCCGGTCTCAATAAAGTGGAGCAGGCGGCGGGGCGCGTGATCAGGACAGCCGCCGACACCGGGGTCATCCTGCTGCTTGACGACAGGCTGCTCACCCCGTCTTATAACCGCCTTTTCCCGCGTGAGTGGGGAGGTTTTCGTTCATGCACCATCAACTCGGCTGGAGAGGAACTGAGGGCTTTCTGGGCGGATCAGGAAATGTGATCCGGGTATCATGTAAGTCATTGCAAACGACGCGTAATTTTGTAATAATAGTGGGAATCCGACGCAGATAACAGATTCATTAAAGGAGTCAGCATGGTAAGAAGAGTATATGTGGAGAAGAAGAAAGAGTATGCCGTCAGGGCAAAAGAACTGCGCCATGAGATCCGCCATTATCTGAACATCGGCAGTGCAGAGGATGTGCGTGTATTGATCCGTTATGATGCCGAGCATGTATCAGACGAAACCTGGGAAAAAGCTCTGAGGAGTGTGTTTGCAGAGCCCCCTGTTGATATCGTGTATGAAGAATCGCTGCCGGAGGTGCCGGGAGCGCACGTCTTTTCCGTGCAGTACCTGCCCGGACAGTTTGATCAGAGAGCGGATTCGGCTGAGCAGTGTATCCGTTTCCTGAATGAACGGGAGTGTCCGGTGATCCGCAGCGCGACGACCTATATGGTGATCGGCGACGTCACGGACAGCGATATGGAGCGAATCATCCGGTACTGTGTCAATCCGGTCGACTCCGGGGTGACGGATGAGGTGAAGCCGGAGACGCTTGCCCTTCAGTATGACGAGCCGGAAGACGTGGCTGTGTTTGACGGGTTCATCACGATGAAAAACGGCCCGCTGATGGAATTATACAGGCGGCTGAATCTGGCGATGACCTTTGACGATTTCCGGTTCATTCAGAAGCATTTTATTGAAACGGCGCGCCGTGACCCGACGGTGACCGAGATCCGTGTACTGGATACCTACTGGTCCGATCACTGCCGGCACACGACATTTTCCACGGAACTGAAGAACATCACGTTCCAGGATGGCGATTACAAAGAGGCGATCGAAGCGACGTTCCGGAAGTATCTCGCAGACCGCGGGGAAGTGTACCGCGGCCGCAGGGAGAAGAGCATCTGCCTGATGGATCTCGGAACGCTCGCAGCGAAGAAGCTGAAGATGGATGGAAAACTTGACGACCAGGAGGAGTCGGACGAGATCAACGCCTGTTCGATCGTGGTGCCTGTTGACGTGAACGGGAAGGATGAAGAGTGGCTGATCAACTTTAAAAACGAGACGCATAATCATCCGACCGAGATCGAGCCGTTCGGCGGCGCGGCCACCTGCCTCGGCGGTGCGATCCGCGACCCGCTTTCGGGAAGGACATATGTCTATCAGGCGATGCGCGTGACCGGCGCGGCGGACCCGACGGTGCCGCAGAGCGAGACGATTCCGGGCAAGCTGCCCCAGAAGAAGCTTGTCAGGGAGGCGGCAAGAGGATACAGCTCTTACGGCAACCAGATCGGACTTGCGACCGGCTTCGTCAAGGAGATCTATCATCCCGTCTACGCGGCTAAGCGCATGGAGATCGGGGCCGTGATCGGCGCGGCGCCAAGAAGAGCCGTGCGCCGGCTCACCTCTGAGCCGGGCGACGTCGTCATCCTGCTCGGCGGCCGGACCGGGCGCGACGGGATCGGAGGCGCGACCGGATCATCCAAGAAGCATACGACTCAGTCGACGTCCCTTTGCGGAGCGGAGGTGCAGAAGGGAAATGCTCCGACCGAGCGCAAGCTCCAGCGCCTGTTCCGCAGGGAGGAAGTGACGAGGCTCATCAGAAAGTGCAATGATTTCGGAGCCGGCGGCGTCTCGGTGGCGATCGGGGAACTGGCGGACGGACTGTCCATCGATCTGGACCGGGTCCCGAAGAAGTATGCCGGTCTCGACGGGACGGAACTGGCCATCTCGGAGTCGCAGGAGCGCATGGCGGTTGTCGTCGATCCGAAGGACGCGGACGAGTTCCTCCGCTATGCA
The DNA here is from genome assembly GCA_902766945.1 of uncultured Lachnospiraceae bacterium. GTDB lineage: Bacteria > Bacillota > Clostridia > Lachnospirales > Lachnospiraceae > Chordicoccus. The sequence goes on from CACXFK010000198.1 coordinate 9,639, forward strand.
AAATCAGAAAATCTCGAGGCGACGATCGTCGCGCGCGTCACGGAAGAGCCCCGGCTCGTTATGAAATGGCGCGGGAAGGAGATCGTCAATTTATCCAGAGCATTTCTTGACACCAACGGAGCCCATCAGGAGACGGACGTCTGTGTGGAAATGCCGAGGAGGGATGTCTCCGAGCTGAATCCGCATCCGGTTTCCTGGTACGACCGGGGAGATGAGGACGTGCGGGGCCGGTGGACGCATCTGCTCTCGGATCTCAATGTCTGCTCACAGAAGGGGCTCGTCGAGATGTTTGACAGCTCGATCGGGGCGGGCTCGACGCTGATGCCTTACGGCGGAAAATATCAGCTGACCGAAACGCAGACGATGATTGCAAAGGTCCCCGTTGCGGACGGGACGACCGATACGGTCACCATGATGAGTTACGGGTTTGATCCGAATCTGTCTTCGTGGAGTCCTTACCACGGGGCGGCGTGGGCCGTGACGACGTCGGTGGCCAAGATTGCGGCAGCGGGCGGGGATGTTTCCCGCATCCGCTTTACATTCCAGGAGTATTTCCGGCGCATGTCCCCGAACAGGAACCGGTGGAGCCAGCCGGTCGCCGCGCTCCTCGGCGCCTATGACGCGCAGATGGGGTTCGGGCTGCCTTCAATCGGCGGCAAGGACTCGATGTCCGGCTCATTTGAAGAGATGGACGTGCCGCCGACGCTCGTATCTTTTGCCGTGGACGTCGCGAAGGTACAGGACGTCATCACGCCGGAATTCAAGAAAGCGGGCAGCCGGATCGTCTGGATCCGCATGGCGAAGGACGAGAACCAGATGCCGGATTATGACCGCATTTTACAGACATGCCGTCTCTTAAGAGAAGACATGAAGGCAGGAAGAATCGTGTCGGCGTATGTCGTCGGCCGCTTCGGAATCGCCGAAGCCGTCAGCAAGATGGCGTTCGGCAATCACCTCGGTCTGCAGATCGAGCATGACCTGAGCCCGGTTGATTTCTTCTCGCCCAATTATGCGGATTTTGTCTGCGAAGTGCCGGACGGGAAGGTGCAGGAGCTGCAGTCTGAGTACCGTGTGATCGGCAGCGTGACGGATGAAAATGTCTTTGCTTACGGGCACATCCGGATTCCGTTTGAGACGGCGCTTGCGTCCTGGACAGGCCGTCTGGAGGGCGTTTTCCGCACCAGACCGGCTGAGGAGGCCGCTTTCCGGGATGAACCGGCAGGCGGGGTTTATCATGCCTCCTCGATTGCGGTGTGCTCGCATAAGATTGCGCAGCCGCATGTGTTTATACCGGTTTTCCCGGGTACGAACTGTGAATACGATTCCGCGAGGGCTTTTGAAGAGGCCGGTGCTTCCGTCACGACACGCGTGTTCCGGAATCTGACGGAGCAGGATATCAGGGATTCCGTCGAGGAGTTCGCAAAGGAGATCGGAAAGGCCCAGATCATCATGTTCCCGGGCGGTTTCTCGGCCGGAGACGAACCGGACGGCTCCGCGAAGTTTTTTGCGACGGCATTTAGGAATGAGCGAATCCGTGAAGAGGTCAGAAGGCTTCTCAATGAGCGGGACGGGCTTGTGCTCGGCGTGTGCAACGGATTCCAGGCCCTGATCAAGCTTGGACTCGTGCCCGGCGGAGACGTGACCGGGCAGAATGAAGATTCGCCCACGCTTACCTACAATACGATCGGACGCCATATCTCGCGCATGGTTTATACGAAGGTCGTATCCGACAAGTCGCCCTGGCTGCGCCTCGCAAAGGCGGGCGGCGTCTATGTGACGCCGGCTTCACACGGAGAAGGACGGTTTGTCGCAAGTCCCGCATGGCTTGAAAAGCTGGCCGCAAACGGACA
>CACXFK010000199.1 GCA_902766945.1 uncultured Lachnospiraceae bacterium
CGGAATCGCCCTCTTCTTCAGAAGGCGCATCTTTGCCTTCCTCGTCGTTAGAAGACTCATCCCCTGCGGCTTCATCCGCGCTTCGCTCTTCTGCTGCGACGTCAAGCGGCGTCGTCGAAACTGCGGACGTCGCCGATCCGCCGATCAGAATCCCCGTTAGCAATGCGCTGACAAGTTGATTACGCTTTTTCAAAACTACCCTTCCTTCCTTATGCGAAACCGCATATAAGGCGGAACCCGCTCCCCCTGTTTTGGAAATGCCCCGATATTTCCATGAATACTACATTATATTCAGCAAAAAAGAAGATTCTGTGAACATTTCTGTCACTTTCTTCTTCTATTCTGACGTTTCAAACGGAGGAATGCCTGTTTCTTACGAATAGCCAGCATATCCTCTTCCGAAATGTGCTTCGTCGTGCGGATCGCATAGAACTTGCCGCCCTCCGATTCCCGGATCCGAAGCTTGCATTTCACATACCCGTGTTCCTCGCAGTACCCGACCGCGAGATGATTCCGTCCGCTCCCGTCCGTGAACCACCTGACCCGGCGGCGCACATTCCGCCCGCAGGTGAAGCATCTGACGGCCGCCACGTCGCCGGCTGACATCAGCTCCTCGCGCGTGGCAAACTCCCGTGAGATGAACTTCTCATAGTCCGGATACCTCAGCCGGATCTCCTGATCCCGCCGCTTCGGGTTCTGATAGCAGTCGATCGAATAATGCTCGCGGATCACGTCATCCGGGATCTGCTGCAGCACCTTCGCCGTATATACCGCGTCTTCCTTTGCCAGATGGAACTCCCCGTCCTCCGGCAGATTCAGGAACTCCACTGCATAGTTTAACGCCCGACGTTCCTTCCGCGTTTCAAAAGCGATCGCGAAAAGCTTCTGCACATCCTCATAGAGGATCGGGCCCGGCAGCAACTGTTCCATATGAAAATAGCGCAGATTTCTCTGCAGTTCAGTCAGATCCAGCGTCCCCCATGTGCAGAATCTCGCGTCCTCACCGCACCAGGCAATAAAGTCCTTTGCCGCGTCCCGGAAGGGTCGTCCTTTTCTCAGATCCTCCTCCGTCAGACCAATCACTCTGCTCGTCTGAAAATGCAGCTTCCGGTAGACAACCGGCCGGATCAGTGCGTGAAACGTATCGAGATATTGCTTTTTATCATCAAGTTTAACCGCACCGATTTCGATGATCTCAAAAGGCAGGCGCGGATTCTCAAATTCTTTCCCGTATGGACACTGGTTCCACTCAAGGTCGAACACAATATAATTCACGGTAACATTATACTCTTGTTATGGTAACCTCTGCAACCACAAGGTTTAGTGGTAAATTTTAGATAAACTCTAAATCTGCCAGTTTTCAGGCATAAAATCAGCAGGCAGCCCGGAACGGGCCGCCTGCCACACATTACGAACAATTATTATGTCACCCACATTACCGCCTGCGGAATGTCGACGGAGAGAAGATCGCGATGATCGGAAAGATCTCGAGTCTTCCGAGCAGCATATCGATCGACATCACAATCTTCGAGAAGTTGCTGTACGCCGCGTAATTGGACGTAGGCCCGACCGCCTCGTAGCCCGGGCCGATGTTATTAAAGGTCGCCATCACCGACGAAAAATTGGTCGTGATGGAGAAATTTGCCCGGTCCGCCGACAAGAGCAGAAAGCTCACGATCACGATGATGACATAAGCCGCGAGATATCCGCTCACATTGGTCATCGTCTGCTCCGCGACCCGCTGGCCGTTCATGCGGATGATCTGCACCTCGTACGGGTGGAAGATCTGCCTCGCGTTCCGACGGATATTCTTCAGAAGGAGCAGGATGCGCGAGACCTTGATGCCGCCGCCCGTAGAACCCGCGCTCGCGCCGACAAACATCAGGCACAGCAGGATCCCTTTGGACAGGGTCGGCCAAAGATCGAAATCCACCGTCGAATACCCGGTCGTCGTGATGATCGAAGCCACCTGGAACGCGGCATGCCGGACTGTCTCCCCGAGATGCTGCGTATCCACGGTCTTGTGGAATACGTTGATCGTGATCACGAGGATCGCGAACGCGACGATCGTGAGATACATCCTCAGTTCCTCGTCTCTGAACGCGTCAAAGAATCTCCGCATCAGGAGCAGATAATAGATGCTGAAGTTCACGCCGAAGAGCAGCATAAACACGGTGGTCACATTCTGGGCAAATGGCGTATACGCCCCGCAGCTTGAATTCAAAACACCGAATCCGCCTGTTCCCGCAGTGCCGAACGCGATGCAGAATGCGTCAAATACCGGCATTTTCCCGATCAGGAGGAACACAATATCCGCGACCGTGAGGGCACAGTAGATAATATACAGGATCGCCGCCGTCTCGCGCATCCTCGGAACCATCTTGCTGACGGACGGCCCGGGGGACTCGGCACGCAGGATGTGCAGCATATAGGCGTTGCTGCGGCCGTTTGCCGGGATGATCGCCAGGAAGAACACGAGCACGCCCATGCCACCGACCCAGTGGCTGAAGGATCTCCAGTACAGGATCGCTTTGCCCATCACCTCGACGTCCGGCAGGATCGACGCCCCGGTCGTCGTAAACCCGGAGACGATCTCGAAAAACGCGTCCACATAGTTCGGAATCCGCCCTGAGATGAAAAATGGCAGCGCCCCGATCGCGGACAGAACGATCCACGCCACGCCCGTGCAGACGAGGCCTTCTCTGGCGTAGAACTTGCGGTCCGCATTTCTTGAGTAAAATGCCATGCCGAGCGCACAGGTAAGCGCGATCGCCATCGCGCCAAGAAAGCCGAGCGTCGCAGGCCGGTCCTTCGTCACGACCGCAATCAGGAGAGCCGGCAGCATAAAGATCGTTTCCAGCAGGAGGATCCATCCCTGGATCCGTATCATGATCTTAATATTCAACTTTAGCGCCCCCCAGCAAAGATGTCGTTCAGGTCCGTCACAGCCATCTCGCTGTCGGTCACGATGACCACGCGGTCGCCGGGACGGATCACCGAATCGCCATTTGGAATCTCAATATTCCGCCCGCGCGTGATGGACGCGACGAGGATATTCTTTCTGATGGAAAGATTTTTCAGCGGTTCGCCGGTATGCTTTGTGCCCGCGTCCGCCACGAACTCGATGGCCTCCGCCTGGCCGTCGGCGATCGAATGCACCGTCACCGCCGCACCGGTCTGCTTGTTCATAGCCCGGACATAGCGGGTAATGGTGTCGCAGCACAGTTCCTTCGGACTCACGATGCTGCCGATGGGGAGGTTGCTGATCAGCTCCAGATTTTCGCCGCGGCCGAGCTTGGTGATCACCTGCGGGACCTTGACGCTGTTCGCGTACATCGAGAGGATCACGTTGAGCTCGTCCATCCCGGTCATCGCCACCACCGCGTCCGCCTCGGAGATCTTCTCTCTCTCAAGCACGGAGCGCTTTGATACGTCGCCCTCGATCACGATCGCCTCCGGGAACACTTCCGCAAGCTTCTCGCAGCGGTCCCTCTGCTTCTCGATGATCTTGACCGCGACGCCTTCCTTCAGAAGCATCTGGGTCAGGTAGTAACAGTTCCTGCCGCCGCCCGCGATCACGACATTACGGATCTTCGGCGCGGCGATGCCGATATTCACAAGCAGCTGGGACAGGTTCTTCACCGAACCCGTGACATAGATATGGTCGCCCTCAAGCAGAACGAAATCACCGGACGGAGCCGCCATCTTCCCATCGCGGACCACCGCGCAGACCAGCACCTGGACGTGCGTCACCTGCGTCAGGTGATGCAGCGGCTGATTGGCCAGCACGCTGCCCGCATCGATCTTCAGCTCCACGATCTCCACCATGCCGTTCGCAAACTTCTCGCGCTTCAGATAGCCCGGGTAACGGAGCAGGCGGTCAATCTCATGAGCGGCCTGTCTCTCAGGATTGACGACCATCGAGAGGGCGAACATCTTGCGCATCGACGAAATCGACTCGCTGTAATCCGGCGTCCGTATGCGCGCGATCGTGTGAAGCTTCGGATTCATGCCGTGCGCCGTGAGGCAGCACAGCAGGTTCAGTTCATCCGCGCCGGTCGCCGTGATCAGCAGATCCGCCTTATCGACGCCTGCGCTGCGAAGCACTTCCATCGAAGCGCAGTTTCCCTCGATCGACATCACGTCGTACCGCTCGATCGACGACTCGAGTGCCGTCGGATTGTTGTCTATCAGCGTCAGCGCGTGTCCTTCTCCGGACAGCTGGCTGGTCAGCAGCTGCCCGACCTTGCCGTCGCCTGCTATGATGATCTTCATATATGCCTCCGTATTTCCGGAAATAATCTATGTACACTATAGCATGTTTGCCGGGAATGTCAAAGATTCAGCTGTGCGACGCGCGCATCCTCACGGAGCGTTTGTCTCATAAGGGCACGAATTTCCTATGAGACAAGAGCGCGCCCCGGGTTTCCCCGGGGCGCGCTCCCTGCCTTACCTTCGGCAGCTGACTGCTTCAGGTTCATTGTTTGGTTTTACTGCCCTGTTCAGCTCAGGATCTCTTGCGCTTCTTCTGCTCGAGAAGGACATACGCCACAGCGATCATCGCCAGCATGCCCGCCGCGATCGGCAGAGCCGCGTTCTGGTCGTCGCCGGTCCGGACGTTCGTCGCACGTGTTGTTGTGCTCGTGCTCGTCGTTCTGACGGTACCGCCGGATGTCGTGGTGGTCGTCGTCGTACGAGTCGTCGTGCTGCCGCCGGCCGTCGGCGTTGCCGTTGTTGTCCTCTGCGTCGGAGCTACGGATTCGGTCGGAGTCGGCGAGGTGTTCGCCAGCTTCTCTTCCTCTTCCTCAAGCTCTTTGAGCGTCGGGAAGTTCGTGTTGTCGTACATCGTCACTGTGTTCTCATTCAGCTCGTTGCCCTTAGAGTCAAGCACATGGCCGTCTTCAGTGACTGTGAACTTGATATCCTTTGCCTTCAGATACAGTTTGTTCGGAACAGCATCTTCACGCAGTGTGTAAGTACCTGCTGCCAGGCAGAAGGTCTTGCCCGCTTCAGTGGTTCTCCACTTGGCTTCCGCGCCTGTCAGGCAGTCTGTTGTCACAGCGCCTGTGTCATCCAGGATCGACAGCGTTGCGTCCACAACGAACTTCGTTGTTTTCTTGCCAAGCAGTGCCACGAACTTCTTGACGGATACATAGATCCGCGCATCGTCAACCAGGAGTACGCCTTCGGAGCTCTTCCTGCCGGTTGTCGTGACATTGCCCTTGTCATCGATCGTGAACGTCGTATCGGTCGTGATCGCATAGCCGTTCGGGGCCACGGTCTCACTCAGCGTGTACTGAACGCCTGTCTTCAGTCCTTCGATTGTCTCCGGACCATCCGCGGAGGAGATCCATTCTTTGACGACATTTCCTTCCTCATCGAGGATCTGGATATGCGCGCCTTCGATCTCCTTATCGTTGGTGACGTCAACCTTGCTCACCTTGATGCTGGTCTTCTTGTCTTCCACGAGGATAACGTTGTTGCCGCCCTTATCCTTTGTGACAGTTCCATTTGTCGTGACCTTTCCGGCCCGGTCAATCGAGAACTCGATGTCTGTCGTAACCAGATAGCCGTCCGGTGCCACGGTTTCACGAAGTGTGTAGGTCTCACCGGCCTCCAGGCCGTCGATCGTCTCGGGCTTCGTTCCGGAAGTCCATTCCTTCACGACATTGCCTTCGGAATCCAGTACCTGGATCACCGCGCCTTCAACCTCTTCACCGTTTGCGATATCCACCTTGCTGACCTTGATCGACTTCTTCTCATATTCATCGACCATCGTGACCTTGTGGACATCTTCTCCGTCGACCTGGACCTTGCCGTCCTTGTCAACCGTGAACTTGATGTCAGTTGCGATGATGAAGCCGTCCGGTGCACCCTTCTCTTTCAGTGTGTAGGTTCCCGCCTTGCTGATATCGACGATATGCGTCTTGCCCGCTTCGCTCGTCCAGCTGTCGATGACGTTGCCGTCTTTGTCCACAACCTGGAGCGATGCGCCGGCGATCTCATCACCATTGATGTCGGTCTTGCTGATCGTGACCGCATAGTCATCGATCATCGTAACCTTCTCGACATCCTTGCCGGCTACCTGGACCTTGCCGTCCTTGTCAACCGTGAATTCGATATCCTTTGCGATGATGAAGCCGTCCGGAGCGCCTTTCTCTTTCAGCGTGTAGGTACCCGGTGTGCTGATTTCCACTGCGTGTGTCTTGCCTGCTTCGCTTGCCCAGCTGTCGACGACGTTGCCATCCTTGTCCACAACCTGAAGCGATGCGCCGGCGATCTCATTGCCATTGATGTTGGTCTTGCTGATCTTCACCGAGAAGGCGTCGACCATCGTGACCGTGTCGTCTGTGCTGCCGACCAGCTTGCCGCCCTTGATCTCAAATGTGATGCTTTCAGCGACTGCGTAGCCCTTCGGTGCACTTGTTTCTGTCAGGACGTACTTGCCGTCCGGAAGTCCTTCCACGACGTGAGCGTCTTTGCCGTCGGATTTCCAGTCTGCAACTACTTTACCTTCCGCGTCTTTAATCGAAAGCTCCGCGTCTTTAAGTTCTTTGCCCGCAAAGTCGGTCTTGGAGACTTTAACTTTGCTCTTCTCATCTTCAACAAGAATCACTCCGTCGGATGTGATCGTCGCCGTCGAGGTGACTTCACCGTCTTCATCGATCGTGAAGGTTGTATCCGTCGTGAATGTGTAGCCCTCCGGTGCGACTGTCTCACGAAGTGTATACTCTGTGCCTGTCTTCAGGCCTTCCACCTCATGGACCTTGCCTTCTTCGGAATCCCACTCATCAACGACAATTTCTTTGCCCTTCTTATCCTTCTCGATGATCTGGATATGGGCTCCACTGAGTTCCTCTCCGTCTGCGATATCGGTCTTCGACACTTTGACTTTCGTCTTCTCGTCTTCGACCAGCATCACGCCGTCTTCCGTCACGGTTCCGGTGGATGTCACCTTC
>CACXFK010000200.1 GCA_902766945.1 uncultured Lachnospiraceae bacterium
AGTATGCGTTATCTTACGATTGCCCTGACGAAAGGGCGACTGGCAAGTGAAACACTGAAGCTTTTCCGGAAAGCGGGCATCACGTCCGGCGGCGCCGACGACGCGGATACGAGAAAGCTGATCTTTACAAATGAAGAAATGGGCGTCCGCTTTTTCCTGGCCAAAGGTCCGGACGTGCCGACCTACGTCGCCTACGGCGCTGCTGATATCGGCATCGTGGGCCGCGACACGATCCTCGAGGAAGGCCGGAAGATCTATGAAGTTCTGGATCTCGGATACGGCCGCTGCCGCATGTGCATCTGCGGTCCGGAGAGCGCGAGGGAACTGCTGAGCTCGGGACACCAGATCCGGGTGGCGACCAAGTACCCGAACATCGCGAAGGATTATTTTCTGAACCGGAAACATCAGACCGTCGAGATCATCAAGATGAACGGATCCATAGAGCTGGCCCCGATCGTCGGCCTGTCCGAAGTCATCTGCGACATCGTGGAGACCGGCACGACGCTCCGCGAGAACGGTCTGAACGTTCTTGAGGAAGTCTGCCCGATCTCTGCCCGCATCGTCGTAAGCCCGGTCAGCATGAAGATGCAGAACGAGCGGATCACGATGCTCATCACACGTCTGAAGGAGGCGCTTGAATCATGAAAATCGAACTGCTTGGCAAAGATTCATTCGGCCATATCCAGAAGGAACTGCTGAAAAGAAGCACGGACAGTTACCCGGCGGAGGAAAAGGCCGTCGCCGATATTCTGTCCTGTGTCCGCAGCCGCGGCGACGAGGCTCTTTTCGAATATGAGGAGCGGTTTGACGGCTGTCGTCTTACAAAAGAGACGCTTCTCGTATCGGACCGCGAGATCGAAGAAGCATACCGCGAGGTATCTTCCGAGCTCGTCGGCATCATCCGGCGTTCCATCAGCCGCATCCGTGCTTTCCACGAGCAGCAGAAGCAGCGCAGCTGGTTTATGACGGAAGTGAGCGGCATGGTGCTCGGGCAGCGCGTCACGCCGCTTGAGAGAGCCGGCGTCTACGTCCCCGGAGGAAAGGCGGCTTATCCGTCTTCCGTACTTATGAATATCGTACCGGCTTCCGTCGCGGGCGTTTCGGAGATCATCATGTGCACGCCGCCCGGCCGGGACGGCCGTGTCACTCCGACGACGCTGGTCGCCGCCAGGGAAGCCGGCGCCGGAAAGATCTATAAGCTCGGCGGAGCCCAGGCCATCGCGGCCATGGCATTCGGGACGGAGAGCGTGCCGCGCGTCGACAAGATCACCGGCCCCGGCAACATCTATGTCGCCCTTGCGAAAAAAGCCGTATACGGCCACGTCGCCATCGACTCCGTCGCAGGGCCGTCCGAGATCACGGTTCTGGCAGACGAAACAGCGGATCCGCGCTACGTCGCGGCGGATCTCCTGTCCCAGGCGGAGCACGACGAACTGGCCAGCGCGATCCTCGTCACGACGAGCCGTTCTCTGGCGGAGGAGGTCCAAAAGGCCGTCACCGCCTTTACGGAGAAGCTTTCGCGCCGTGACATCATCGAGAAGTCGCTCGATCGATTCGGACATATCCTTGTTGCAGACACACTGGATGACGCGGCGAGAGCCGTAAACGAGATCGCTCCCGAGCATCTGGAGATCCAGACAAAGGAGCCGTTCCTCGTGATGACGAAGATCCGGAACGCCGGCGCCGTCTTCATCGGTCCGTATTCATCCGAGCCGCTCGGCGATTACATGGCCGGACCGAACCACGTGCTTCCGACAAACGGCACGGCCCGTTTCTTCTCAGCTTTGTCGGTTGACGACTTTGTCAAGAAAACGAGCATCATATACAGTTCCCGCGAAGCGCTCGATGCGCTGCACCACGATATCATCGACTTCGCGAAGGCCGAGTCCCTGACTGCGCATGCGGGTTCCGTCGCGGTCCGTTTCGGTGAATCGGACTATTAAAAGGAGATCGAAATGGGAAGAAAAGCTGAGATCACAAGGAAGACAGGAGAGACCGACATCTATATCGCGCTGGATCTGGACGGGAGCGGAAAAGCCGAGATCGATACGGGCATCGGTTTTTTTGATCACATGCTGGACGCTTTCGCGCGTCACGGCTTCTTCGATCTGACCGTCCGCGTAAAAGGCGATCTGGAGGTCGACGGCCACCACACGATCGAAGACACGGGCATCGTGCTCGGACAGGCCATCGCGGAAGCGGCCGGTGACAAGAAAGGCATCCGCCGGTACGGCAGTTTTATCCTGCCGATGGATGAAGCGCTGATCCTGTGCGCCGTCGATCTGTGCGGCCGCGCTTATTTCTCAAGCGACGTGTCCTTTACGGCGGAACGCATCGGCCAGTTCGAGACGGAGATGGTCCGGGAGTTCTTTCTCTCGGTCGCGCACAATGCCGGCATGAATCTGCACCTCAAGATGCTTGACGGCGTGAACAACCACCACATCGCGGAAGCGTCGTTCAAAGCCTTCGCAAAGGCCCTCGACGAGGCGGTTTCGTTTGACAGCCGCGTTAAGGACGTGCTCTCCACCAAAGGAAGCCTTGCTTGAATAAGGACAGACGTTATGAACTGGAATGAACTGAAGACAAACGAGAAAGGCCTCATTCCCTGCATCGTCCAGGATGATACGGACGGCACGGTTCTCATGATGGCCTGGATGAATGAGGAAAGTTATCATAAAACGCTTGAGACCGGACTCATGACCTACTACTCGAGAAGCCGCTCTTCTTTGTGGATTAAAGGCGAAACTTCCGGGCATTTTCAGCGTGTGCGCGCCCTCTTTGCGGACTGCGACCGCGATACGCTTCTCGCCCGCGTCGACCAGACCGGGGCCGCCTGCCATACGGGGAACCGGAGCTGCTTCTATACGCCGATTCCGCTGCCGGAGGGCCGCGTATGAGCCGCCGGGACGAAGCGGTCCGTACCGGGGCCGCTCCCGCACTGCCGGACCGGATCTTAAGTCAGGTGGAGAAGCCGGCCCGGTACATCGGGAATGAACTGAACAGCGTCGTAAAAGACAAGGACCGGATCTCCGTCCGTTTCGCGATGTGCTTTCCGGACGTCTATGAGATCGGGATGTCCCATCTGGGGATCCAGATCATCTATGAACAGCTGAACCGCCGGCCGGACACCTGGTGCGAGCGGGTCTATTCGCCGTGGCCGGACCTTGCTGGGATCATGCTGAAGGAAGGCATTCCGCTCTTCATGCTGGAGTCCCAGGAGCCCGTCAGGGAGGCGGATTTCCTCGGCATCACGCTCCAGTATGAGCTCTGCTATACCAACGTGCTTCAGATCCTCGAGCTCTCCGGAATCCCGCTTCACGCAGACGAAAGAGGAGAGGAGGATCCGGTTGTGATGGGCGGCGGGCCCTGCACATACAATCCCGAACCCATCGCGCCTTTCTTCGATCTCTTCTACATCGGCGAGTCCGAAACCGTGATGGATGAACTGATGGATCTTCGCAAGGCCATGAAAGAGGAAGGCCGCACAAGAGCGGAATTCCTTCATGAAGCCGGAAAAATCCCGGGCATCTACGCGCCGTCGCTGTACCGGGTCTCCTATCAGGAAGACGGGACCATCGCCTCGTTCGAACCGCTTTATGAAGACCTGCCGGAAACAATCTCCCGTCAGATCGCGCCGGACCTCGAACATGCCCCTTATCCGGAGCACCCGGTCGTCCCTTATATCCGCGCAACGCAGGACAGGGTCGTACTTGAAATCCAGCGCGGCTGTATCCGCGGATGCCGTTTCTGCCAGGCCGGCATGATCTACCGGCCGCTTAGAGAGCGGCCGCTTGAAGTGCTTGAGCGATACGCCGATGAGATGCTGAGTTCCTCCGGATATGAGGAGATCTCTTTGAGTTCGCTCTCTTCAAGCGATTACAGCCGTCTTCCGGAGCTGCTGACGTACCTGATCGATCATTTTCAGTCCGATCACGTCAACATTTCCCTGCCGTCCCTCAGAATCGACAATTTCTCTTTGGACGTGATGAGCAAGGTGCAGGACATCCGGAAGAGTTCGCTCACCTTTGCGCCGGAAGCCGGCACGCAGAGACTGCGCGACGTCATCAACAAAGGCATCACCGAAGAGGAGATCATGACCGGAGCCCTGGAAGCCTTCCGCGGCGGCTGGACAAAGGTGAAGCTGTACTTCATGCTCGGCCTGCCGACCGAAACGGATGAAGACCGGAAAGGAATCGCTCATCTGGCCCAGTCGATCTGTGAGCTCTTTTATGATGAGATTCCGAAAGAGACAAGATCCGGCGCGCCGGATATCACGGTCAGCACGTCCTTCTTTGTGCCGAAGCCGTTTACTCCGTTCCAGTGGGCCCGGATGCAGACGCCGTCCGACTACGTGACGGACGCGCACACGGTCCGCGACGAGATCCGGCAGATGAAGAACCAGAAACGAATCCATTATAAATGGCATGAGCCGAACGGGACCGAGCTGGAAGGCGTATTGGCCCGGGGTGACCGGCGCGTTGCCGCCGTCATAGAGGCGGCGTACCGGCGCGGCGCCATTTTCGATTCCTGGTCCGACTTCTTCCGGTACGACTTGTGGCAGGCCGCCTATGAGGACGCCGGGGTCGATCCGGCCTTTTACACGACACGGAAAAGATCCGAAAACGAAATCTTTCCGTGGGACTTTATTGACGCGGGCGTCACAAAGGCATTTCTCTTAAGAGAATGGAAGAAAGCAACGGAAGAGGGTACGATCACGCCGAACTGCCGCGAAGCCTGCTCCGGATGCGGGATGCTCGCATACGGATGCGGCGTATGTACGGAGCCGAAAAAACACGGCGCGGGAAAGCGGGGGCAGGGACAGTGAGAATCCGAGTGCGTTTTGAAAAAACCGGCCCCATCCGGTATGTGGGCCATCTGGATTTCATGAGGACGTTTCAGAAGATCATCCGCCGCAGCGGCCTTGACGCCGTCTATACATCCGGGTTCAATCCCCACATCCTGCTCAGCTTCGCCGATCCGCTCGGCGTCGGTCAGGAGAGCGTGGGCGAGTATGCCGACATCGAAGTGGCGTACCGGGATCCGTTTCCGATGTCGGAACAGGAACTGTACCGGATGAAGGACATCGGGCTTGACAATGATGCGCTCCCGGATCCGCCGTCTTCAAAGGCCGTTCTTCATGCCCTGAACGCATCCTCGGCACCGGGCGTGTTCTTCAGGGATGCCGTGCGCGTCGGGCTGATCCGGAGCAGCAAAGCCATGTCCATCGTGCGCTATGCGTCCTGGAAGATCCATCTGGCCGATTCATTTCTCCCGGATGCGGATCTGCACGCAGCAGTTCTGGAACTCGCGGAGCAGCCGTCGATCATCGTCCACAAGGTCACAAAAAAGAGTGAAAAAGATGTCGACATCCGCCCCCAGATCCTGTCCCTGAAAGCCGGGGACGCGGCGGACCGTCTGCCCTTTGTGCAGGACCCCGGATTCAGCAGGGGGCGCTATCTGACACTGATGTGCGCATCCGGCAGCTTTGAGAACCTGAAGCCTCAGGTCATCGCCGGGATACTGGCAGAAAAGAACGGTGCGCCTTTTGATGAACGGTCTGTCCGTCTGATCCGGACAGATCTGTATGACGCGGATCAAAGGCCTCTGATCATGGCAGGAGGCGCTTTCTGATACCACTTCAAACGCATCACGTACAAGGAAGGAGACGAATCTATGAAAGAGAAGCTTGTATCTAAGCAGAGAAAATGGTTTCTGATGATTCTGGCCGCGGCACTCCTGACCCTTATGGCACCGGGTCTTTCATCCAGAGTGTATGCCGGGACCGCATCCAAAAACAAAAAGGCGGCCGCTGCCTATGAGCGGAAAATGGCCTCGATCCGCAAAAAGAGTTCCTTCCGGAGCTCGAAATATGCGGACCTGACCGGCGACGGCGTCTATGAATTCCTCGTTGCCTATGCCCCGAAGAGCGGCGGCCCCGAAGTCTTCTCGATCTTCACCTATAAGAGCGGCAAAGTCAAATGCATGTTTTCCGACCGCATCTACGGACTTTCGAAGCTCATCACCTATAAGAAATCCAAAGCTTTCATCGCCTACACGGCCGGTCACGGAGGCGAGAACTATATCTACTATAAGAAAAGCGGCAGCAATTTCAAACAGCTCGGCAAGCGGAGCCGGATCGCCATCGCCGGCGGCGGCATGAAGAACGGTCCGTGGTATTATTATGATAAAAAGGGTCAATCCATTTCCAAAACAGCTTTCAATGCAGCCGTAAAGGGCGTCAAAAAGGGAAGCAGGAAGACCCTGAAACTGAACAAATGGAAAACGGAGTATTAAGCGGGCCGATGCGCGATTTCGTGGTATGCGATATTCCGTACCGGGACCGCCGTTTTACAGCCGCCGCACTCGTCGATGAGGGGCGGATCCGGGAACTGATACTCGAAGAGGCGGACCGGCCTTCGTATGTCAGTGAAGTCCGGCGCGGCATCGTGGAGACCGTGTCGCGGAATATCGGCGGCGCCTTTGTGGATATAGGGCTGAAAAGTCTTTGTTTTCTCCCTCTTGGCCGGCACAGCCATATCGCTCCTTCGCAGCCGGTCCTCGTCCAGGTGACAAAGGATGCGGCCGGCAGAAAAGAGCCGGTGCTGACTGAGACCATACACCTGAGCGGACGTTATGCGGTGCTCCTTAGCCGGGGCGAAAAAACCTCTTTTTCAGCCAAACTGAGTGAAGAAGAGAAGGCTGCGGTCCGCAAATGGCTCACGGATCAGCCGCCCAGGTACAGCCTTCTCGTCCGGACCAATGCCGGGCGCGCTTCAAAAGCAGAGGTTCTTGCGGAGATCGAAGCGCTGTCTTTAGAGATGGACCGCATTCTTGAGCAATACCCGAAATCCGCATCCGGAGAAGTCCTGTGGCGTCCGGCGCCATTTTACGAAGATGCGGTCCGGGATCTGTACTGCCCGCCTGACCGGTGCTTTACCGACATTCCGTCCGCCGCTGTGCGCCTTTCCCGGTTTACGGACCAGGCCGCGGGTGTCGGGGAGGAGATTCCGGGCGCGGTGCTCAGGCCCGGTGCGGGCAAAGCGCTGACACTTTCTGAGCTGTACGGGATTCCGCATGAACTCGACCGCCTGACGCAGAAGATCGTCTGGCTGAAGAGCGGCGCCTTCCTTGTGATCGAGCAGACCGAAGCCTTTGTGTCGATCGACGTCAACACCGGCAAGTGCATAAAAGGACGGATCCCGGAAGAGACGTACCGGAAAGTGAATCTCGAAGCGGCGGAAGAAATCGCGCGCCAGTTGAGGCTCCGGAATCTGTCCGGGATGATCCTTGTCGATTTCATCAAGCTGAAAAGCGAGGATCACAAATCCGAACTGCTTCACGTGATGAGAAAGCACGTCCGGCACGATCATATCCGCACGGAAGCGGTGGATCTGACGCCTCTTGGCATCATGGAGATCACGCGGCAGAAAGTGAGAAAACCGCTTGCAGAAGTGCTCGGTTTATGCTAATATAGCCTAGTGTGCCGCACGGAGAGGCCGATAAGTTCGTCCATCAACGAAGCACCGGGCATTCGTGCCCGCAAGGCTCAGCGGTGAGTGCGACGCCGTATCCGGCGAGTATTGTGAAGAAGGAGGTGCAGTTTCATGTATGCAGTGATTGCAACCGGCGGAAAGCAGTACAGGGTTTCTGAAGGTGATATCATCCGTGTCGAAAAGCTCGGCGCAGAGGCAGGCGAAAAGGTCACATTTGACCAGGTTCTTGCTGTAGGCGGCGACGGCTTCAAGGCCGGCGAAGATGTCAAGGGCGCGACTGTCGAAGCGGAAGTCATCCGCAACGGACGTGACCGCAAGGTGATCGTGTATAAGTACAAGCCGAAGACCGGCTATCATAAGAAGAACGGTCACAGACAGTACTACACGGCTGTGAAAATCAGCAAGATCAACGGCTGACGATGATTACAGTTACGGTTTACCGCTCCGCGGGCGGATACAGGGGTTTTGAGGCATCCGGTCACGCGGGTTATGCAGAGCAGGGAGAGGACATCTTCTGCGCCGCCGCATCGGTTCTGATGATCAACACGGTCAATGCGATTGAATCGCTGTCCGGAGATGAAGTCATCACGAGCGAAGAGGACGGGTATCTGAACTGCCGTTTTCCGGGCGCTCTGTCTGAGGGCGGGACACTGCTCTTTGAGGCGATGCTCCTGGGCCTTCGGCAGATGGAAGAGTCTTCCGATCTTGAGACAGGTGAACCGTATGTCCGATTACGATTTGAGGAGGAATAAGAGATGCTGAATCTGAATCTTCAGCTTTTCGCTCATAAAAAGGGTGTCGGCTCTACAAAGAACGGCCGTGATTCCGAAGCGAAAAGACTTGGAGCCAAGAGAGCGGACGGCCAGTTTGTAAAGGCCGGAAACATCCTTTACAGACAGCGCGGGACTCATATCCATCCCGGCGCAAACGTAGGCCGCGGCGGTGACGATACGCTCTATGCGAAGGCAGACGGTATTGTCCGTTTCACCCGCCTGGGCAGGGACCGCAAGCAGTGCTCGATCGAACTGGTCGAAAAAGCTGCCGAATAATGTATGACGAAAAAGCTCTGAATCTCCTCGGGATTTGGAGCTTTTATGTTTTCTCGACTTTTCAGTAAAGGAGGACTCTATGTTTCTGGATTTTGCCAGGATCCACATCCGCTCCGGCAAAGGCGGTGACGGCCATGTCAGTTTCCGCAGAGAAAAATACGTGCCGGCCGGCGGACCGGACGGCGGTGACGGAGGAAAAGGCGGCGATGTAATCTTTGAAGTCGACAAAGGCATGAATACGCTTTTCTATTATAAGCACCGCTACCAGTTTAAAGCGGAGGACGGAGCCCCCGGAGGGAAGCGCAGATGCCACGGCAAGAACGGTTCTGATATCGTCCTGCGAGTCCCGGACGGCACGATTTTAAGAGAGGAACACTCGGGAAAAATCATCGCGGACCTGTCCGGTTCCAATACCCGTCAGGTGATCCTGAAGGGCGGCAGGGGCGGCCGCGGAAATATGAATTTTGCCACGCCGACCAACCAGGCCCCGCAGTACGCCGAAGGCGGCAAGCCGGCCATGGAACTCGACGCGACGCTTGAGCTGAAGCTGGTGGCGGACGTCGGGCTCGTCGGTTTCCCGAATGCCGGAAAATCAACTTTCCTGTCGCGTGTGACCAATGCGGATCCGCGGATCGCCAGCTATCCCTTTACCACGATCGATCCGAATCTCGGCGTGGTCGACTCGGGAGACGGCCGCGGATTCGTGATCGCCGACATGCCCGGGCTGATCGAAGGCGCCTCGGAAGGCGTGGGTCTCGGACACCGCTTCCTCAGGCACATTGAGCGGACGCGCGTGCTGATCCACATCGTGGATACGGCGTCCTTTGACGGACGCGATCCGGTGCAGGACGTCTACGCGATCAATGAGGAACTGAGAAAGTTTAACCCTGCGATTCTTGACAAACCGATGCTGATCGCCGCAAACAAGACGGACGTCCTCAGCGGCCTGGAAGAGGATCCCCTGAAGCGGCTCAGGGACGAGTTCGAACCGCAGGGATACACCATTTTCCCGATCTCGGCCGTTACGGGGGAAGGGGTCGGCGAATTGATCGCCGAAGTGAGAAAACTTCTTGATACCACTGCGCCGAAACAGGTATACTATGAGCAGGAATACTTCCCGGAGGATATGATTGCGTCATCCGATCTGCCTTATACGATTGAAACGGAAGAGGACAGAGACGGTGAGACGGTCTTTGTGGTGGAAGGACCGAAGATCGACCGCATGCTCAGCTATACCAATCTCGACTCCGAGAAGGGTTACCGCTACTTCACGCAGTTCCTCAGAAGAAGCGGAATCATCAGCGAGCTGAAAGAGCGCGGCATAAAAGAAGGCGGCTCCGTCCGCATGTACGGCCATATTTTTGAATTCTTTGACGATGAGGCGGATATCAATGAGTCTGACAAGTAAACAGCGCGCGTACCTGAAATCGCTCGCGATGGTCATAAAGCCGGTCCAGTATTTCGGAAAGGCATCACTTACGGAAGAAAACATGCAAAACGTCGAGCAGGCGCTCGCGGCGCGTGAACTGATCAAGCTGGGCGTCCAGAAAAACTGCGAAGACGACGCGAGGGAGATCGCCGAAGCGCTCGCGCAGCACCTGCACGCTGAAGTCGTACAGGTGATCGGAAAGAAGATCGTTCTGTACCGCGAGGGGAAGGATGACGCGAAACGCATCGAACTGCCGCGGCGCTGACGGAAACGGAGGGGCATAAAAGAGGATGCGCATCGGAATCATGGGCGGTACTTTCGACCCGATCCATATCGGGCACCTGATCATCGGAGAGGCGGCCTGGCAGCAATACGCACTGGATAAGGTTCTCTACATGCCGTCGGGCAATCCGCCCCACAAAACGCACCGCGAAGGCCGGGCAACGGATGAGGAGCGGCTGGAGATGGTGCGGCTTGC
This sequence comes from uncultured Lachnospiraceae bacterium, assembly GCA_902766945.1. Lineage (GTDB taxonomy): Bacteria > Bacillota > Clostridia > Lachnospirales > Lachnospiraceae > Chordicoccus. The sequence goes on from CACXFK010000200.1 coordinate 10,450, forward strand.
CATCGCGGATAATCCGCATTTCGAGCTCTCCGACAGGGAGATGCATGCGGACGGATATACGTATACCTACAGGACGCTGGAGGCTCTGAAGGCGCTTCACCCAGACGATACGTATTATTTCATCATCGGAGCGGATTCACTTAAGGACTTCCCGACATGGATGAAACCGCAGCGCATCTGTGACGCCTGCGTCCTCCTGGTTGCCGAAAGAAATCACATCACCACGGAAAAACTGGATCTGCATATACGGCGGATCCGGGAGCTTTTCGGGGCATCCGTGGAAAAACTCATGACTGAAAACGTGGATATCGCATCGAGTGAACTTCGGAAATGGATCCGCGACGGATCCACGATCCGGTACTATGTTCCGGATTCCGTCCGACGCTATATTCTTGAACACAATCTGTACAGGACATAAGGAGACCTATGGCTGATTCCGTCAACGAAATCGAGAGCATGAGCAAACGGCTCAGCAAGTACCTCGATACCAACCGCTATTATCACACGCAGGGCGTCCGTTTCATCAGTGCCGCGCTTGCGATGGCGCACGGGACAGATATCAGGAAAGCCGAAACGGCCGGACTGCTCCACGACTGCGCCAAGTGCCTGTCCGATTCCAAGAAGATCAAAATCTGTGACAAGAACGAGATCGAGATCACGGACGTTGAGCGGGAAAACCCGTTTCTCCTGCACGCCAAGGTCGGAGCTTACATAGCGGAAGAGAAGTACGGCATTCACGATGAGGAGATTCTGGACGCGATCCGGTATCATACGACCGGCAGGCCCGGCATGCGTCATCTGGAGCAGATCGTATTTATCGCTGACTATATCGAACCGAGGCGCAATAAATCAAAGAGACTTCCGGAGATCCGGATGGAGGCCTTCAGGGATCTTGACGAGTGCTGTTATCTGATCCTGAAGGATATGCTGATCTATCTCCACTCGAAGAGCAGTGAGATCGAGCCCCACACACAGGAAGCATACCATTTTTATGAAGAAGTACACGAAGAACGGAGGGACTGACCATGCAGAAAGAAGAGAGCAGGAAGCTGGTGCAGATCATTGTCGCCGCACTTGAAGATAAAAAGGCGGAAAAGATCGAAGTGATCGAGATCGACGAGATCTCCCCGATCGCAGACTTCTTTATCATCGCAAACGGCACGAATACAAGCCAGACCGAAGCCATGACCGAGGCTGTGGAAGAAAATGCCGAGAAAAACGGTTTCTTCGCTGATCATGTCGAAGGAACGCGCAGCGCAAACTGGACGCTGATCGACTTCAAAGGCGTCGTTGTGCACATCTTTGACGAAGAAGCGAGAAAGTTCTACGATCTCGCCAGGATCTGGAAAGACGGCAGTCATCTCGATCCCCATACACTGAGTCCGATTCCGGAAGGAGAGTAAGAGTCTGCGGATGAAGTCTGTGCCGAAGTGGCTGTCTCTAAGCTTGAGCGCCGCCATAACCGTCTCTTTGCTGACCGGATGTACGTCCGGCAGCAGGCTTCTTTCGGATGCCCAAAAGTTGATCCGGGATCCGTTTGAAGTGAGCGCGGATGCAGACAGCGGCGCGCCGGTTGACGGCTCAGGTGCAGACGTCACGGAAGTGGACGCGGGCGTCACCGCCGGCAGCGAAAATGATGCTTTCTCGCTGTTCGGGTTTCCTGTCGATGAGGCCGAAGGCCTGACCGGTTACGCCTATGAACAGCTCGCCGAGGGAACCCGGTCCGTCTATGCACAGCTCTATACGGGCATTTCCGAAAAAATGGATTCTTTCACCATCCGCGCTAAAGACACGGATGCGATCAAAGCGGCGCTCACGGCCGTTATAGCGGATCACCCCGAATTCTTCTGGATCAACGGGAGTGCCGCCATCAGCGGCTTCAGCGCGTTCGGCATCTGGCAGATCCGCCCGGAATTCACCGTCGAGAGCAGCCGGATCGAGGAGATCGAAGACCGCATTGAAGAATGCGCTAACGAGTACCTTTCCTCACTTGACGCGGATGCAACGGAATACGGGAAAGTAAAGGCGGCGTACGAATACATCATCCGGTCGACCGACTACAGTCTTGAAAGCCCGCAGAATCAGAATATCCAGAGCGTCTTCATCGATCATCTGTCGGTCTGCGCGGGTTATGCGCGCGCTTTTCAGTATCTTCTCCACAAAGCCGGCGTTTTTTGTGCCTATGTGGAGGGTGAAACGGACGGAAGCGACGCGGAAAGCCACGCATGGAACCTGGTCCGGATCGACGGGGTCTACACGTTTGTGGATCCTTCCTGGGGTGATCCGACCTATCGGGAAGACGAGACGGATGCGGCGATCCTGCCGATCATCTATGATTATCTGTGCCTGACGTCCGAGGAAATGCTGCGGACCGGCCACATACCGGATTCCGCTTATTATCTTCCTGACTGCAGCGACCGGCAGTATGACTATTACCGGCTGAACGGGCTCTACTATGAATGCTTTGATCCCGACGCCATCTCCGGTGCCCTGTGGCATGCGGTCGATGAAGGCGAACAGCAGGTCTTCATGAAATTCTCGGATGACGACAGCTATCTTGCCGCACAGGAAGCTCTTTTCCCGCCGGAAGGCAGCGGCATCGAAAGTCTGCTCTCAGGACCGATCCGGCAGCGCATGGAATGGGATGAAATCAGCTCGATGCGCTATTATTTCAGCTGCTCGGATGAGCTCCGCATCATAAAGATCTATTGGTAACAACAGCCGTTAGAAAAGCCTCCCGCAGAGCGGGAGGCTTTTTTCAATCTTTGACACAGGGTTCTCGTGACTTCAGTCATGAGAGGAATGTGCAGGAGAAACTCATCACATAAGTCTCAAAACACCGGCGACCTTTCCGAGGATCCGGAGCTCCCCGCGCACAATGATCGGGTCCATATGATCGTTCTCGGGCTGAAGCCGGAAATAACCGTCTTCCTTATAAAAGGTTTTGACCGTGGCGGAATCATCGATCAGCGCCACCACCATATCGCCGTTTTTCGCCGTGTTCTGTCTGGCGACGAGGACGAGATCCCCGTCCAGAATACCGGCGTTGATCATGCTTTCCCCGCTCACTTTCAGCATGAACATCTCCTGATTCGGGAGAAACTCGGTCGGAATGGGGAAGTAGTTCTCAATATTCTCAACAGCCAGAAGCGGCTGGCCGGCTGCGACGGTGCCGACAATCGGGATGTTCACCATCTCACGGCCGGTCAGATGAAAACTGTCATCGGTAATCTCGATCGCCCTCGGCTTGGTGGGGTCCCGCCGGATGTAGCCGTTCTTTTCCAGAGTGGAGAGATGGGCATGGACGGACGAGGTTGACTTCAGATGAACAGCCTCGCATATGTCGCGAACAGACGGAGGATATCCCCGCGTCAGTATTTCCTGCTTAATAAACTCCAGGATCTCCCTCTGCTTGGCCGAAATTTTACCGTATGACATCGCGCACCTCCGTTTGTTTCTCTTTATCTACTGTACCATAACGGC
>CACXFK010000201.1 GCA_902766945.1 uncultured Lachnospiraceae bacterium
CCGTTTGAATGCGCCGTCTGCGGCGCAGGCGGGGATCTCGTCAGGGGCAGCGACGGAAAGATCCGTTTCGTCCTTGCGGAAAATGGTCTCGCACGCGACAGAAACGTCAACGAATCCAGAGCGCTGCATCTGAAGGAGATTGTCGAGACGAGAATCGACTTCATGAAGCGCCAGGAAGAAATCCGGGAACTGAAACAGCACTACAAAGACGTGACATTCCCGGCCATCTGATCCCGGTCCGTATCTGTCTGTATATGAAGAGGCGCCTTTGTGAGAGGGCGCCTCTTTTTCTCCGGTTTTCCGATCGGAACCCATGATGATTTGCACAAAGCCCCCGGTGCGAATATAATCATAGTATCTTCTCAATCTAAAACGAAGGAATAAAGGAGCGGAGCCATGAGCGAAGCGCTGACGGTCAGGCAGAGAAAGATCCTCGGAATCCTCAATTCACAAAAAGAACGGATCAGCGGAAAAGAAATCGCCGAATATCTCGGCGTGACGGACAGGACGGTCCGGACCGAGATCCGGTATCTGACCGATTACCTGCGCCCGCACGGGGTGCAGATTGACGCGATCCGCGGCAAGGGCTATCTGCTTAGGTACAAGGACACGGAACTCATCCAGTCCCTTGTCTACCAGAAGGACGCGATGCTGACGCCGGAGGACCGCATCCGCACGCTGACCATGATCCTGCTTGAATCCCCTGACCCGGTCCAGCTGGACGATCTGTCCGAAGAGTGCTTTGTCAGCCGCTCCACCATTGAGCACGACCTGCGCGTCATCGCATTTGAATACGAGCGCGAGCAGCCGCACATCCACCTGATCCGGCGCAGAAACTCCGTCTGTTTTGAGGAAAATGAATGGAAGCGCCGCTACGTCATGAACCTCCTCTACGTGCGGCGGTGGAATTTCAATTACGAGGCCGGTCTCGTGATGGCCGACCTGCCGGTGCGCCCGGAGGAACTGACGGCTATCGAAGACCTGCTCACGGAAGAACAGCGCATATGCGGAATCGAACTGTCCGAAAATGATCACGTCAGTTTTCTTTTCTCCATCGCGATCGCGCTTCACCGCATCCGGACGGGATTTCCCATCGGACAGTTCGGCGAAAACGGGACGCGCGAATCCCGGACGGCGGTCTCACAGATCCTCACCGGGCTGGAAAAGATGACCGGCGTGCTCTTTTCGGAAGATGAGCGGAATGCCCTCGCAGACGAGCTGGCTCTTCGCAGACAGTACAGCGATACGCTGTTCAATGGCCATTTCTATGAAGAAGCGGAAAATGCGCCGTTTGTGGGCATCATCGAAAGTGTTTTGAAAGAGACGGACCGGGAACTGGGACTTGCATTTTCAGACAGCGTCCTCTTAAAAAGCGAGCTGCTGCACATCCTGCTGACACAGACGCGCAATCCCTATCACGCCGGTCTTCGTGACGAGTACGTAACCCGCCGCGTGCGGGCGGAATATCCGGACGCGGTCGAGCTGGCCTGCCGGCTGGAGGAAGCCCTTCGGAAGGGGGTCGGAACGGAGCTCACGGAAAACTACCTGTTCGAGCTGGTCGCCTGTTTTGCGGAGGCGATCGAGGAACAGGCAGCAGGAAAAAGCGCGGACAGCGTCCGGGTGGTTATCGTCAGCCATATGACCATCGGCGCCACAAAGGTCCTGATGACGCAGATCCGCAAATTCTTCGGCTCCCGCATCCGCCTTTCCGGCCCGATTCCCGTCTACGAGGCATCCAGAACGCCCCGGCTAAACGCGGATCTCGCCGTCTCGACGACCAAGATGAAGGTATGCGACGACTCCATTCCCTATCTGACGATCCCGAGGATGATGGACAAGAAAAACTACGAGCGGATGAACTTCCTCGTCTCGCTCGAGGCCTACCGGAAGCTCTACCCGGGCAGCGGGAGATGGATCACGGATAAGCTGGAACATCTGGAAGTCATGCGGGCGGCCTCCACTTCCAGGAGCCGATGGGAGCTTCTCTCGCTTTTGAGTGAAAAAGCCGTCCGGGACGGACTTATGGGCGCCGCCTGCGTGTCCTCGATCGAAGACCGGGAGAGACAGACCGCGACCGCCTTCCGCGAAGGCTTCGCCGTACCGCACGCGATCCGCTGCGGGGCCGCAAAAAGCGGCCTGATCCTGCTGCATCTCGACAACCCTGTTGACTGGGGCGGTATCGCCGTCGATCAGGTCGTCCTCTTTTTCCTGAGCGAGCGCGACCTTCCGGAACAGATGCGCATCCTGAGCAGCCTGGTTTTCATACTCAGGCGGCTTCATGCACAGAAGATCCTCTCTTCCGTCGCGGACGGACCGGCTCTGAAAGAACTGCTTGAATCAATAGAAAAGCTCGGATAAAAAAAGACAGACCCCGTTAAGGAACCTTAACGGGGTCTGACCCCTCTTTAGCACTTCAGCGCATTACTTCGACGCATCAATGCCTTCGTATTCATACGGGATGCCGGGTCTGCCCGGAAGGATGTTGCGATAGATTTCAGCGATGATGCCGAGATCTTCGCGCAGATCCAGGTACGAGAAGTCCATCATGCCGCCCATCGCGACGCCGCGGATCCACGGATCCTCGCCCTTCTCGGCCTTGTAATCCTCGAGCACTTTGTCATAGCTGTCTTCCGTGATCACAGCGATGTGATGGATGCCGGGGCCGTGCTCATCAAGCCACTTCTTGTAAGGTGTATCCGCAACCGGCTCGATCAGCTCGATCTCCATGCCGTAGCAGTTGAAAAATGCCGTCTTGCTGACGAGTTCCGCTCTCCTCTTTCCGTCGATGGTCAGATCATCGAAAGGAGGCTGCTCTCCGCTCATTCCGCCGACTTCGCGCATCTTGAAGCCGAGCTTTTCCCATCCGGCCACTGCCTTGTCGCGGTCACGAACGATGATGCCAATCTGAAGTAAAATCGGGAATTTGGTTGCCATGTTTTTCTCCTCCTTGGTTTTGTTCTGCTTATCACCCGCTGTTTCCGTATACGTTCCGGAGCGGTACTTTTGTTTCATTTCTTATGGCTTTATCTTAAAACAATTCCGCTCCCGGCGCGCCCGTTCTCCCCGCCCTTCGTTTCTCATACAAAGAGGCCGGTTTCAGATTTGAAACCAGCCTTCAGGACTTCTCCGCATCTTTTTTCTGTTTTCACGTCCTGCATAATGTAGTAAGATGGACGGGACGTTCAGCCGGACCGTACAGATACGCGCCCGGCGTGATTCCAGGTCGAAACGAGGTACGCTATGAACGAATTCAAAGCCTTTCTGAAACGCAAAGACATCGAGATCTCGCTGCGCCGCTACGGCATCGACGCGCTCGGCGCCATGGCGCAGGGTCTCTTCTGCTCTCTGCTCATCGGCACGATCATCAATACGATCGGCTCGCAGTTCCATATCGGATTTCTGACAAATCCCGTGGCGTCAGTGGCCGGCGTCGATTACACCGTCGGCGGTCTCGCCTCCGCGATGAGCGGCCCGGCGATGGCCGTGGCAATCGGCTACGCCCTCAAGTGCCCGCCGCTCGTTTTGTTCTCGCTGATCACCGTCGGCTTCGCTTCCAACGCGCTCGGCGGCGCGGGCGGACCGCTTGCCGTTCTCTTTGTCGCGATCATCTCCTCCGAAATCGGAAAAGCCGTCTCAAAGGAAACAAAGATCGACATCCTCGTAACCCCGCTCGTCACAATCGGCGCCGGCATCGCGCTGTCCGCCTGGTGGGCACCGGCCCTCGGCGCAGCGGCCATGAAGCTCGGCGTCCTCATCATGTGGGCGACGGAGCAGCAGCCGTTTCTCATGGGCATCCTGGTCTCCGTCATCGTCGGCATCGCGCTGACACTGCCGATCTCCTCCGCCGCGATCTGCGCGGCACTCGGTCTGACCGGTCTTGCCGGCGGGGCGGCCGTGGCCGGCTGCTGCGCCCAGATGGTCGGCTTTGCCGTCATGTCCTTCCCTGAAAATGGCGTCGGCGGCCTGATCTCGCAGGGCATCGGCACTTCGATGCTGCAGATGGGCAACATCGTCCGGAACCCGCGCATCTGGATCGCGCCGATCCTGACCAGCGCGGTCACCGGTCCGATTGCGACCTGCCTCTTCGGCCTTCAGATGAACGGCGCCGCGGTTTCCTCCGGCATGGGCACCTGCGGCCTCGTCGGACAGATCGGCGTTTACACCGGATGGGTGCAGTCGGTCGCAGATGGGACAAAGGCAGCCATCACCGGCATGGACTGGATCGGCCTCATCCTGATCTCATTTGTTCTTCCGGCCGTGCTGTGTCCGCTGATCAACCTCGTGTGCCGCCGCCTCGGATGGGTGAAGGACGGCGATATGAAGCTCGCTTAAAACAAAAAGAAGGGATTGCCATATTTAATAAATGCGGCAATCCCTTTTCTCATGCACCGACATAGTCACATACAGTCAAAAATCACCTTGTGCGCGATGTCTCCGCCGTACTGAGTCTTCCACGTATGGTGCGGCTCGCATGCGTCGTAGGCCGGCAGCGCTGCCTCATCCATCGTGATCTCGATCATCAGATCGTA
>CACXFK010000202.1 GCA_902766945.1 uncultured Lachnospiraceae bacterium
ACGGACCCGGACGCGCCTTCCGGTTTGCCGCTCAGCATATATTCAGACGGATTCGGCACTTCCGCAAGGCCGTCCTCTCTCATCTCAAAAACGCCGATTTCATTTGTAGAGCCGAAGCGATTCTTCACGGCTCTCAGAATCCGATAGGAAGCATGCGCGTCTCCCTCAAAGTACAGAACCGTATCCACCATATGTTCCAGCACCCTCGGTCCTGCCACCGACCCGTCTTTCGTCACATGGCCGACGATAAAGATCGAGATGCCCAGCGATTTGGCAAGCATCAGCAGGATCCCGGTTGCCTCCCGGACCTGGGATACGGATCCGGGCGCCGAAGAGATGTCATCCGAATACATCGTCTGAATCGAATCGATGACGCACACCTCCGGGCTTTCGGACTCAATCGTTTCCCTTATATTGCCCAGATTCGTCTCGGCGAGCAGATACAGCTGATCCGGGGCTTCTCCGATCCGGTCCGCCCTCATGCGGATCTGCTGGAGTGATTCCTCACCCGAGATATAGAGGATCTTCTTACCCTGGCCGGCCAGATTCCGGCAGCTCTGCAGAAGGATCGTGGACTTTCCGATCCCGGGATCCCCGCCAATGAGAACCAGGGAGCCTTTTACAAGGCCCCCTCCGAGTACCCGGTCCAGTTCGCCGATCCCGGTTGCGCTCCGGATTTCTTCCTCTGAAGAAATGTCACGGATCCGCATCGGTTTCTGACGCTGCCCGGTGCTTCTTGCCGATGTGCTTTTTGCCGGCTGCACCTTCTCTTCTGCAAATGTATTCCATTCGCGGCACGCCGGGCACTGCCCCATCCATTTTGCGGACTCAAAACCGCAGTTTTGACAGAAGAATACAGATTTAATCGCTTTTGCCATGTTCGTCCGTCCGGATCAATCAGTTGTGTCTTGCGATGCGCACGTTCTGCACGCGGTCACCCAGTCCGACGCTGAATGAGAGTTTGCCCCCGAGATTCGAGCGCTGCGTGTCCTTGAGTTCCGTCCCGAAATAGATATCGTAATCCGTCTCAGGCTCACACTGGACGGTGATCTGGGCGTCCTCCGGTCCTTCCACGGTAAAGGTCATGCCCTCTTCGGTCTCCGAAAGATGCGTGACAGCGGTACCGGGTTCGGACTCAAAAACGAACATTTCGTTCTTCTCAAGGCGTGTAATCTCCTTAAATGTTTTCACTTTGTAGAGATCGCCTTCAAATTCAAAATCCGACTTTTTTGTCTTCTCAGCCAGTTCAAAATTGCCAAAGCTGATCGATCCGTCCGATTCCGTGCGGATCAGTTCTGTTACTGCAGACATATAACGCGGTCCTCCTTGCTTATACTTTCTCCTGTTTTCAACTATTTACGATTCCGGATGCGACACGCTGATCCGGATCTCATGATCTTTGAGTCCGACCGTCACTTGGTCCCCGGCCTTCAGTTCGCCGCGCAGGATCATCTCCGAGAGCGGATTCTCGACAGACGTCTGTATCTCTCTCTTCAAAGGCCTGGCTCCGTATTTCGGCGAGAATCCTTTTGACGCTATGTGCCTGCGCACGGCCTGCGTCATTTTGATGTGGACATGCATCTGGTTCTCAGCGCGGTCCTTAAGCGACTTGAAAAGAAGCGCGACGATCTCTTCCACCTGTTTTTCATTCAGCGGATGGAACACGATGATTTCGTCGATCCGGTTCAGAAATTCAGGGCGGAACAGTCTCCTGACTTCTTCCATGACGCCGGCCTTCATTTTCTCGTAATCCTGCTGTTCATCCGTCTGAGCGGCAAAGCCCAGCCGCTTCGGATCCACGATCGCTTTCGCGCCGGCATTGGACGTCATGATAATGCAGGTATTCTTAAAGTCGACACGTCTCCCGTGGCTGTCCGTGATGTGCCCTTCATCAAGCACCTGGAGCAGCACGTTGAAAACGTCCGGATGTGCTTTTTCGATCTCATCAAACAGAACGACACTGTACGGGTGCCGTCGCACCTGCTCGGAGAGCTGGCCTCCGTCCTCATGCCCGACATAACCGGGCGGGGAACCGATCAGCTTGGAGACGCTGTGTTTCTCCATGTACTCGGACATATCGACCCGGATCATGTTCTGTTCGGATCCGAACACGCATTCCGCCACCGCTTTGGTCAGTTCGGTTTTCCCTACGCCGGTCGGGCCGAGGAACAGGAAGCTGCCGGTCGGACGGTTCGGATCCTTCAGTCCCACACGGCCGCGCCGGATCGCTCCGGACACCGCGGTAACCGCTTCGTCCTGCCCGACGATCCGCTTATGCAGTTCCTTTTCAAGACGTGCAAGTCTTCTTGATTCGGCTTCCGCGATCCGCGCAACCGGTATGCCGGTCCAGTCCGCGGCCGCTTCCGCGATGGTCTCTTCCGTCACTGTGTACTGAAGAGCGGCGGACTCATGCTTCCGGCTTCTTCGCTTCTGCTTCATGAGGCGGGCTTCCGCTTCGTCCTGCGCCGCCTGCAGTTTCCGCGCCCGTTTAAAATCGCCCGCCAGGACAGCGGCCTCCTTTTCGGCCGCAATCCTGTCCAGATCCGTCTCTTCGGCGGATACATTCTCTTTCCCGGCCAGTCCGCTGATTTTGAGTTTCGAGGAGGCTTCGTCAACCAGGTCGATCGCTTTATCCGGAAGCCGACGGTCGTTGATATAGCGCTCGGACAGCCGCACGGCCGCAAGGAGCGCATCATCCGTGATCGTCACGCCGTGATGTTCTTCAAAATACGGCCGGAGTCCCTCAAGGATCCGGACGGATTCCTCTTCCGTCGGTTCCTCCACATGAACCGGCTGGAACCTGCGCTCAAGGGCCGCGTCTTTCTCGATGTGTTTCCGGTATTCATCGATCGTGGTCGCGCCGATCACGTGGATCTCGCCTCTCGAAAGCGACGGTTTCAGAATATTCGAGGCGTCCAGGGCGCCCTCCGCCCCGCCTGCGCCGATCAGTGTATGCAGCTCGTCTATAAAGAGAAGAATTCCCTTGTCGGCCGCCACTTCCCTGACTACGTTCCGGATCCGCTCCTCAAATTCACCGCGGTACTTGGAACCGGCCACCATGCCGGACAGGTCCAGTACGACGACTCTTTTATCCGACATGGAATCCGGGACGTCTCCGGATGCGATCCTCTGTGCGAGGCCTTCCACAATCGCGGTTTTCCCCACGCCCGGTTCGCCGATCAGGCATGGATTGTTTTTATTTCGTCTGGACAGGATCTGCATGACTCTGAGGATCTCTTTTTCTCTTCCGACCACTCTGTCCAGTTTTCCTTCTCTTGCAAGCGCCGTCAGGTCGCGGCTGTACTGATCCAGAACCGGTGTTGCCCCGGACGAATCCTGTTTTGCGTTCCGCATCCTGTCGAACAGCGCATCCGACACGGCCCCCGCCGTATGCATGGCGACAAGCGTATCCATATGCAGTTTCCGCAGATCGACGCCCATCGTGTGCAGCAGACGCGTGCCGACGCATTCTTTATCGGAAAGCATCGCAAGGAGCAGGTGCTCCGTCCCCGTCTCATCTGCGCGAAGTTCGGAAGCGAGCGCTCCGGCCCTCTCAAAGACGGCTTCCGCCCTGGGAGAAAAGCCCGGCCGGTCCTCCACCACGACGCCGCCCTCAGGCGCAATCAGTCTGTCGATCAGATTTTCCAGCCGCTCCGGCATCACACCGGCATCCATCAGTACATTCGCGGCGGTTCCGCCGGTCGCTTTCAGAAGTCCGACCAGTAAGTGCTCCGTACCCGCGTACTGCTGCCGGTGATAAACAGCTGCGCGGACCGCCATATCGATCGCGCGCACAGCTTCATCTGTATATCCGTTTCTCATGTTTCTCATGTCTGGTTTCTCATGTCAGAATCTGTTTATTCCGTATGTTCCGTTCCCCGGAAGAAAAGAAAACAGACCACACCGCTGTGCAGCCTGCTTCCCCTCTTATTGCCGCATGCACAATAGACTTGTATTATGCCTTGCTGAACTGATCCTTGCCGACGCTGCAAAGCGGGCAGACCCAGTCTTCCGGAAGGTCTTCAAATGCCGTGCCCGGAGCAATCCCGTTGTCCGGATCGCCGACTTCCGGATCATACTCGTAGCCGCATACATCACATACATACTTATCCATCCTGATTTCCTCCTATAATAGCCAGCCTGAAGCCGCCTGCGTCCCGGTTCATTTCCGGAAAACGGCTTCGCACAATGTTCTTATCAGTTTACCACACATCGCGGGCGCTTGCATCACTCTTTCACCCTTTTGACACAGGATTCTCTTAACTTCAGATCTCGTCAATGACATGTCCGATATCGTGACGCATATAGCGGTTCGCAAAGGTCACGCGCTCCGCTGCCTCGTAGGCCTTTGCACGGGCTTCTTTAAGCGTCGGCGCAAGTGCCGTGACTGCGAGCACCCGGCCTCCGTTCGTGAGAATCTCCCCGTTTTCACCTTTCTTTGTTCCCGCGTGAAAAACAAATTCATCATCCCGGCCGGCAAATGTGTCCAGCCCGCTGATCGGAAATCCCTTCTCATATTGAACGGGATACCCGTCCGACGCAAGCACGACGCACAAACAGGCGTCGTCCGAGAACTCAAGTGTGATCTCGTCCAGCCGTCCGTCTATCGCGGCCTCGCACACGTCGATGAGGTCCGTCTTCATCCTCGGAAGCACGACCTGCGCCTCCGGATCGCCGAAACGCGCATTATACTCCAGCACTTTCGGTCCGTCCTCCGTAAGAATGAGTCCGAAGAAGATCACACCCTTAAAAGGCCTGCCTTCCGAAGCCATCGCATCGACCGTCGCCTGATAAATGTGCTCTTTGCAGTACCGGTCGATCTCATCCGTATAAAACGGGCTCGGGGAAAAGTTGCCCATTCCGCCGGTATTGAGCCCGGTATCTCCGTCTCCCGCCCGCTTGTGATCCATCGCGGACGCCATCGGCAGGATGGTCCTGCCGTCCGCAAAAGCAAGCACCGAGATTTCCCGTCCGGTGAGAAACTCCTCGATGACCATCTGATTTCCGGCCTCTCCGAACTTTCTGTCTTCCATGATCTCTCGGACGCCGTCCGAAGCTTCCTCGGGCGTGGCGCAGATCAGCACGCCTTTTCCGAGTGCCAGTCCGTCTGCTTTGAGCACGACCGGATAAGAGACGTCCTTAAGGAACCTGTACGCCTCCTCCGCGCTGTGCGCGACCTTATAAGACGCGGTGGGAATCCCGTATTTTTGCATGAGGTCTTTTGAAAATGCCTTCGATCCCTCAAGGATGGCTGCATTTTTCCTGGGTCCGAATACGCGGAGCCCCCTCTCCTCGAACACGTCGACAATTCCTCCGACAAGCGGATCGTCCATCCCGACGATTGTCAGATCCACCTGGTTTTCTTCGGCAAATGCCGCCAGTCTGTCAAATTCCATCGCGCCGATCGCCACGCACTCGGCGATCTCCGAAATGCCGGCATTTCCCGGCGCACAGTAGATCTTCTCCACCTTCGGGCTCTTTGCCGCCGCGAAAGCGAGTGCATGTTCACGTCCGCCGCTGCCGATAATCAGAATCTTCATTCCTTTTCCTCCGCTATGATTACGTGTCCGGCCGCGTCAACGCGCACCCGTCCGGAAGCGATCAGATCAATCGCTTCCGGCAGAATCTGCCATTCCGCCTGCTCCATGATGCGTCTCTGAAGACGTTCCGGCGTATCATCCGGAAGTACTTCAACCGCTTTTTGCATGAGGATCGGTCCCTCATCCAGATCGGCATTTACGAAATGCACCGTGGCCCCGCTCACCTTCACACCCCGGCGAAGCGCGGCTTCATGTACCCTGAGACCGTAGAATCCCTGCCCGGAAAAGGCCGGGATCAGGGCCGGATGGATATTGATGATCCGGTTCTCATAGGCTTTCACGAGCTCTGCCGGGATCTGGATCAGGCATCCCGCCAGTACGATCAGGTCCGTGTGCAGACCGTCGATCGTCTCTTTCAGTGCCTGATGAAACGCGTCCCTTGACCCGAACTCCTTCGGGACGAGGCAGATGGCCTCGATGCCGGCTTTCTTTGCGCGCTCAAGCGCGTAAGCGTTCCGGTTGTTGCTGATCACGGCGGCGATCTCCGTATTCCGGATCCGCCCGCTTTCTATCGCGTCCATGATCGCCTGAAGATTTGTGCCTCCTCCGGAGACAAGAACGGTAATCCTCAGTTTCTCTTTTCCCATACCGTCACGCCTCCGCCGCACGGATCAGGTCGATCCCTTTTTCTCCGGAAATGACGCGCCCGACCCTTACGGCCCGCTCGCCGGAAGCGGAAAGCGCGGCGATCGTCCGGTCCGCATCGTTTTCCGACACAGCGATCACCATCCCGATTCCCATATTGAACGTATTGTACATCATCTGCTCTTCCACTTCGCCCTTCTCGGCCATCAGTCTGAAGAGCCAGGGGACCTCATAGCTGTCTTTCTCTATGACGGCCCGGGTTCCCTCTATGAGCATGCGGGGGATGTTTTCATAGAAGCCGCCGCCCGTGATGTGACTGCAGGCCTTGATCCGCACGCCGCTCTCCTTCACGCCCCGAAGCGCCGCAACATAGATCTTTGTCGGGGCAAGCAGAGCCTCGCCGAGCGTCATGCCGAGCTTCCCGTCAAATGCGCCGAGCGACTCCGGCGTCATGTCAAAGATTTTGCGCACAAGTGAAAAGCCGTTGGAGTGGACGCCTGAGCTCATGATCCCGATCAGCACGTCTCCGTCGATCAGCGTGCTGCCGTCGATCAGATCCTTTTCATCCGCGATCCCGACCGCAAAACCGGCCAGATCGTATTCGTCCTCGGGATAGAATCCGGGCATCTCAGCCGTCTCGCCGCCGATCAGCGCGGCACCTGCCTGACAGCAGCCTTCGGATACGCCTTTGACAATCTGCGCGATCTTTTCCGGGTCATTTTTGCCGCAGGCAATATAGTCCAGGAAAAACAGCGGTTCTCCGCCGGCGCAGGCCACGTCATTGACGCACATCGCGACGCAGTCGATCCCGATCGTGTCATGGCGGTTCATCAGGAAGGCCAGTTTCAGCTTCGTTCCGACTCCGTCCGTTCCGGACAGGAGCACCGGCTTTTCCATTGATTTCCAGTTCTTAAGCGAAAACGCGCCCGAAAAACTGCCCAGGCCGCCCAGAACTTCCGGGCGCATGGTTTTTCTTACGTGTTCCTTCATGAGCTCCACTGAGCGGTAGCCGGCTTCGATATCCACACCTGCACTTTTATAGTCCATAATACCTCCATGATTTGTCCGTGCCCGATCGTCTGCTGCCCTTTCAGCCGTCCAGGCCATCCTTCTGAAGCTTCTCGTCCTTTGCCATCACAGCCTCTTTCATCTCCTCCGCATAATCCGCCAGCTTGTCAAGCAGCGTTTCATCCGAGACCGCAAGGATCCGGACGGCAAGAAGCGCGGCATTTTTCGCGCCTCCGATCGCCACGGTTGCGACCGGGATCCCGGGCGGCATCTGCAGGATGGAATAAAGCGAGTCCTGCCCGCCGAGCGTCGTCGAGTAGAGCGGCACGCCGATGACCGGAAGCGGGAAGAGCGCCGCGCACATCCCGGGGAGATGAGCCGCCATACCGGCTCCCGCGATGATGACCTTGATGCCTCTCTCCTTCGCCCCTTTTGCATACTCAAAAAAAAGATCCGGTTCACGGTGTGCCGAGATGATCCTCATCTCGAAGCTGATGCCGAATGCTTCCAACGTCTCGGCCGCTTTCCGCATAACCGGAAGATCGGAATCCGATCCCATCACGATACTGATGACTGCCATACCCGTTTTCTCCTTTATCTCATCATAATCCGGTCAGGAAAAGCGTCAGCCATCCCACCATAACGAGGCCGCTTAATATCGCGCCGATGACCGAGAAGGTCGGCACGACGTCTTTTTCCGAAAAAGACTTCATGCCGGTCCGAAAGCCGTAGGCCGAGAGCAGCATGCCTGAAACAGCAAGCGCCCCGACATAGGGGCCTGCCTCGCCTTTCCTGACAATCGAAAGTGACACACAGACGATAAAGCACAGAACGGACGCAAGCGCGAAACGTGTCGCGCGCTTGCCCCCGAGCGATGCTTTCTCTTCCGTAAAACGATATCTGCGTTTATCCGCCATTTGAGGCCTCCATATTCAGCCGGATCCGGTCTGCCAGAAGAAAGATCCAATATCCGGCGGCCGCTCCGAATGTATTGAGAATCACGTCATCCACGTCGCAGCACCCGGCCTTCAGTACAAGCTGGATGAGTTCGACACCTAAGCTTACACAGAAAGCCATCAGGACGACAAGGGGACCGTTTCGCAGCTTCCGCGTAATCACCGGCAGAAAGAAACCGAACGGAAGAAATCCGATCACATTTCCAAAGAGATTCAGAAAAGCAGACGCCGTGTGCCTGTTCCGCCACAGTCGGCCGAACCGGCGTATCTCCTGAAACGGCACGTAATTATAAGAATAAGTCCAGTGTGCCCCAACGGAGTGATCAAACCAGTCGGCAAAAAACAAAAAATAGACGAGAGCCGACACATACGCGGTGAACAGAATAAGTCCCAGTCTCCTGACCTGCCTCTTGACAGCCTTTCTCCGGTTACTCTGCTCCGTACTCATCATAATAACGGTCGATGGCCTCTTTGATCTGATCGTCGATCACAATGCTGCCGTTGTATTCCTTGTTCCAGAGCACTTCCACCACTTCGCGCATCGTCACGATCGCGGCTGTTTTCAGTCCGTAGGTCTCTCCGATCGCGGCAAGCGCGCTCTTCCGGGTGTCTTTTCCTCTCTCCATACGGTCGACCGATACGACAAGGCCGAGCACGTCGACATCGCCCTGCGCCTTGATGATCGGAAGCGTCTCCTCGATCGAAGTGCCGGCCGTCGTCACGTCCTCGATGATCACAACGCGGTCGCCGGACTGCATCCTGCTCCCGAGCAGGATGCCCTTGTCGCCGTGGTCTTTGATTTCCTTGCGGTTCGAGGAATAGCGGATGTCCACGCCGTATTCGCTGCTGATCGCCATCGAAGCCGCCACGGAAAGCGGGATGCCCTTGTAAGCCGGTCCGAACAGGACGTCAAAATCCAGGCCGAAGTTGTCATGGATCGCCTGTGCATAGAAGGTCCCGAGCTTCATCAGCTGGGATCCGGTCTGATAATTGCCGGCATTGATGAAGAATGGCGTCCTGCGGCCGCTCTTTGTCACGAAATCGCCAAATCGGAGGACACCGCAGTCCACCATAAAATAGATAAACTCAACTTTATACTGTTCCATATTGTCTCCTTATCTGCCCGGTTTGCGTGCTGCCCTTTACGATTACGCGTGCACGGCTCCTGTCAGTTCGCTGACAGAAGCGATCCCGTGTCTGATGCAATAGTCCCTGAGTCCGTCGATGACTTTAAGCGGCACATAGGGATCAATGAAATTTGCCATTCCGATCGATACGGCCGATGCGCCGGCAAGCATAAACTCAACGGCGTCGTCAGCCGTCATGATGCCTCCCATCCCGATCACCGGGATGGATACCGTCCGGGCTGCTTCATAGACCATCCGGACCGCGACCGGCTTGACGCAGGGGCCGGACAGGCCGCCTGTGCGGTTCGACAGCGCAAAAGTCTGTCTCTCGATATCGATCTTCATCCCCGTGATGGAATTGATCAGGGAAATGGCGTCGGCGCCGCCCGCTTCGCAGGCCGCTGCGATGGCCCTGATATCCGTTACGTTCGGCGTCAGTTTCATGATACAGGGCTGCGAGGCGTACCGCTTGCAGTTTCTCGTCACTTCCTCCACCACGGCGGGATCCGTGCCGAGAGCAAGGCCTCCGGCCTTCACGTTCGGGCAGGAAATGTTGATCTCCAGAAGATCAATTCCCTGAACGCCGTTCAGCCTGTCCACAACCCGGTAGTATTCGTCCGGCTCGTGCCCGACGACATTGACGATCACGCCGCACCCGGCCTCCCTGAGAAACGGCAGATCCCGTTCGAGGAAAACGTCCACGCCGGGATTCTGGAGGCCGATGCAGTTCAGCATGCCTCCGGACACTTCGGCAATACGCGGTGCCGGATTGCCCTCCCAGGGCACGTCGGCGATTCCCTTTGCCGTGACCGCGCCAAGCCTGGAAAGATCTATGAATTCGCTGTATTCCCGTCCGGCGCCGTATGTTCCGCTCGATGTGATGACCGGATTCTTCAGCGTCACGCCCGCGATCACAACCTGCATGTTGACATCCGTCATGTGAGATCCACCTCCTCTGCCGGAAAGACCGGTCCGTCGGTGCACACCCGCGCCTTTTTGACATGGGAATGTTCATCAATCCCCGTCGTCTGGCAGATGCACCCGAGACAGACCCCGACGCCGCACGCCATGCGCTCTTCCATCGAGATAAAACAGGGGACGCCTTTCGTTTTTGCGTACTCCTTCACGGCGCGCAGCATGACTTTCGGTCCGCAGGCAAAGATCAGCTGCGGATCGGCGTCCGAGAAGCGGACCGCGTCCATCACGGTCCCGTGTACGCCGTATGAACCGTCGTCCGTTGAGACGACGACGTCGGATACCGCGCTCAGATCGTTATAGAGGTATCGGTCATTTGTCCGGTAGCCGACCGCGCATGTGACAGCGGCGTCCGGATCCCTGAGCCGGATCGCCTTTGCGGCGGAGAGCATGGGCGGAATCCCGATCCCGCCTCCGATGAGGAGCACCCGCTTTCCGAGCGCCAGATCAATCGGAAAGCCGCGGCCAAGCGGACCCATCACGTCGATCCGGTCGCCGGCTTTAAGCTTTGAGAAGCCCTCGGTCCCCGCGCCTGCGATCCTGTAAACGAGCCTGATCCGGCCGGCATCCTTGTCTGTCTCGCAGATCGAAACGGGCCTCGGCAGAAGTCTTGTTCCGTCCGCGGTAAAGAGAGACACAAACTGTCCGGCTTCCGCTTCTTTTGCGAAAGACACCTGAAGCCACAGTGAAAAGATGCCGTCAGCGATCCGGTCCTGCGAGACAACGGCAGCCGTCTCCTTTCGTTTCATCCGCACCTCCTCATAAGATCGCCTGAGCGATATCCGCTTTCATATCCAGAACAGCCGCGCGCGCAGCGTCCGCGTACCCGGCTTCGCCGTAGGACGCATAGGCTTCCTTCTGCCACGCGGCGATAATGCCCCTCGAGGAATTGACGATCGCGCCGAGTCCGTCCCGGTCAAAGAAATGAACCAGATCCTTTCCCGTTCCTCCCTGCGCGCCGTACCCCGGCACGAGGATGAAGCTCTTCGGCATCACTTCCCTGAGCAGTCTGCCCGTCTCGGGATAGGTCGCCCCGACAACCGCTCCGACCTCGGACCAGCCGGATTCGTCCATCGCTTCCTCTCCCCACTCGCGGACCTTCTCGCCCACCAGATGGTAAAGCGGTTTTCCGTCGATCAGCCGGTCCTGGAACTCACCGCTCGAAGGATTGGACGTCTTCACGAGCACGAAGATGCCCTTGCCGTGCGACTTGCAGATATCCACGAACGGCTTTACGCCGTCGGTTCCGAGATACGGATTCACCGTGGCGAAATCCTCGCCGAACGGTTCGTATTCATTTGCCCCGACCCGGACCGTGCCGAGATGGGCGGCCGCATACGCTCCCGAGGTGGAGCCGATATCCCCCCGCTTGACGTCGCCGATCACAAGAAGGCCTTTCTTCCTGCAGTACGATACCGTCTCGGAAAATGCTTTCAGCCCGGGGATGCCGAACTGCTCATACATCGCGATCTGCGGTTTGACGGCCGGAACGAGATCCGCCACCGCATCGACGATCGCCTTGTTGAAGGTCAGAATCGCTTCGGCCGCGCCTTCAAGCGTCTCACCGCACCGGCCATACGCTTCCGCTTTGACCGCATCCGGAATAAAACCCAGCTGGGGATCGAGTCCCACTACGATCGGTGCCTGTGTTTCCCGAATTCTCTCAATTAATCTTCCGATCATCTTTTTCCCCTTTCGTAGACTATCTCTCCGCCGGCGATCGTCATCACGGTTTCGCCGAACACGGTTCTTCCCGCAAACGGGGTATTTTTCCCTTTTGAAGCAAATGTACCCGGATCGATCGTGTACACCTTTTCAAAGTCAAAGACCGCCACATCGGCCGGCATGCCCGGTCTTAACGAGCCGCCGGGCACCCGGAGGATCTTCGCCGGATTGAAGCTCATCTTTTCCGCCATCTGCATCAGGGTGATCACACCGGGCCTGACCAGTTCCGTGTAGGTCAGCGCCGCAGAGGTCTCGATCCCGACGATGCCGAACGGCGATTTCCGGAAGCCCCTGCTCTTCTCATCCGCGCTGTGCGGAGCATGATCCGTGCTGATGCAGTCGATCACGCCGTTTTTCAGTCCTTCCCGAAGCGCAAGGACGTCTTCTTTTGATCTGAGAGGAGGATTCATCTTGAAATTGCCGTCGTCACACGGAATATCATCTGAAGAGAGTATGAAATGGTGCGGGCAGACCTCGCCGCTCACCGGCAGCTGCTGCTTCTTCGCCTGTTCAAGGATCCGGACCGAACCCGCCGTAGAGCAGTGGCACAGATGGAGCCTCGCGCCGGTATGCTTCGCCAGAATGACGTCTCTTGCGGCAATCACGTCCTCGACTTCATTTCCGATGCCCGGCAGATCCAGACGGCGGGCATTTGCGTCGTCATTCATCACGCCGCCCTCCACCATCGTGATCTCCTCGCAGTGATCGCAGATGAGCAGGTCTTCTCCGGCAATTCTCCGCATCGCTTTCCGCATCAGGGAAGCGTTCATCACGGACTTTCCGTCTTCCGAAAAAGCCTTGACGCCGGACGCCGCGAGCGCCTCGATATCCGTCAGCTCTTCTCCCGCCATATCTTTGGTAATGGCGGAGGCCTGCAGGATATGAATGCGCGTCACCTTAGCCGCCTTCTCCGTCACATAGCGGATTCTCTCGGGCCGGTCCATCGGCGGCGTCGTATTCGGCATCGCAAGAAGGGTGGTCACGCCGCCTCTTGCGGCGGCTTCGGATGCCGTCACCAGATCCTCTTTATGTGTCTGCCCCGGATCTCTTAGATGCACGTGCAGATCCACGAGCCCCGGCAGCACCGTCATGCCCGTCAGGTCATAGACCGCGGCGCCATGTGCCGAAAGGTCCGGACCGGCTTCTTCAATCAGGCCGTCCCGGATCAGGAGATCTGCATATCCTTCATAGCCGGTATCGGGATCTGCCATATATCCGTTCTTCAACAGCAGCGTCTGCCCCATATTGTCACCTCACTTGTTCCTATCATACACGAAACACCTGAATAAATGAAGTATTTTTTGGCCACGGGCCCAGGCGGCGCAAACCCCCGGGGATTTGTGCAAAACACCACAAATTCCCCATTTTTCCTTGACTATTATCACAGTTCCGTCTATAATTCGAGGTGTTGATTAAGGGACACATGTATTCACTGGTTATGAGAGATTATGTGCGTAACTTGCCTGTAATCTGTGATATCCGGTGAATTTTTTTACCGGTCGAGATCAATATTATTTATTCATTTTATGGAGGTAACACAATGAACAAGGGAACTGTCAAGTGGTTCAACGCTGAAAAGGGCTACGGTTTCATCACAGGCGAAGACGGCAAGGATGTTTTCGTGCACTTCTCCGCGATCCAGGGCGAAGGCTTCAAGTCTCTGGAAGAGGGCCAGGCTGTTGAGTTTGAGGTTCAGCAGGGTGCTCGCGGACCGCAGGCCGCAAACGTGGTCAAGCTTTGATCCCTCAGGACAGATCAGTCTTGAAATGCATTCAGAATCTTATATAAATGAAAAACCGGAGCCGTCGGCTCCGGTTTTTTTATGTTCTGTTTAATCAAATGCGGCTTGAAGTCCGTTGACATAATTACCGTAGGCATTCATATCCACTTCGGTCGCTTCCACGGTCTCGGTGCTTTCCGCACTCTTGTGCGCCGCACTGTCATAGACGGAGTAACCGAACCAGCCGACAAACACGCAGCAAAGAGCGATGATCGCCGCGTATTCCATCTTCTTCACGCGCTTCTCGCGCTTCAGGATCTGCTCTTTGTTCCGCTTGTACTCCTTGTACTGATCAACTTTCTTCTGACTCATCGCTTTAAAGGCTCCTTATCTCTTTCATCGGGCCGCCGTATCGATAGCAGTCCACAAAAAAGAAGTATAGCTCATTTTGACTCAGATGGCAACTATGATGCCGCCGTCATTTGCATAAATTGTGGACAGGCCCCCGGTCGGCAGCATGACGACGTCCCGGACCCGCATGCGTTTAAGGAGTTCCTCCTTGACAATCTCCGCCCGGTCCGGACAGTTGCAGTAGCTGATGCCGAGAATCCGTTTTTCCGGATCCGGCGTCCGCTCCACGATGTAGTTGACCATCTTGACGATCGCCTTCCCCATCCCCCGCGCCTGATCCAGCTGGCCGATCGTGCCTTCGGCCGTGCCGTAGCAGATCGGTTTGATCTTAAGGACCGCCGCGGCCAAAGCCTTCATACCGCTCAGCCGGCCGTTTTTCCTGAGCGTCTCAAGATTGTCCAGAACAAAAAACGTGTTCTTCGACCGGATAAACTTCTCGGTCTCTTCGACGATCTCCTCAAAGGGAAGCCCCTTCTCCTCAAGTTCGGTGATCTTGAGGACCGTGAGTCCCTCCCCTACCGAAGCGGATATCGAATTAAACACATGGATCTTCGCGTCCGGATGATCCTCGAGATACATATTCCGCGCGACGAACGCGCTCTGGTAAGAACCGGAGAGCGCCCCTGACAGCGTGACCGCATAAATATGCTCCGCGTCACACTCAAATGCCTTCAGATACGCTTCCGGAGACGGACATGCCGTCTTCGGGCAGTCGGGATCTTCCGCGATCCGGCGAACCAGTTCAATCTGGGACATCTGCCCGTCATCCACAATATGGACTCCGTTTACCGTGAGCGTAAGCGGCACCATGACGTATTCTTCGTGTCCTGCAAGCTCTTCAGTCAGTTCTCCGCCGCTGTCCAGTGCAATTCTGAATTTCATAACCAGGCCCTTTTCCGGCGGCCTCATCAGCAGGTCTCTAATCAGGATGCAGTGTTGTTGCTGTTAAAACCGTCTTACATAGTTTTTAATACTACATGCATTATACCATAAACAGGCCCGCGGTACAAGTAAAGAATCAGGAAAGTGCAATCGATCCATTGCACAATCTATTGCCATGCATTAGTATAAAGGTACTATGATTGCGCTCAATATTCTTGATATAAAAAAATGCATGTCTCTTCTCCTGACCGGCTCCCTCTTCGACGAATACTCGCTGATCGAGGCGCAGATCAAGACGTTCTGCACGTTTTCGATCGACGGCCGTTACGAAGCGGCCTTTTTCGTGGACCGGGAGGAGACTTCTTCCCATGCGGCGTCCGTGTCCCAGGATCCCGGAGAGGATCATGATGCCGGATATCCCGACTATGTTCGCTGGGGTGACGTCAGGGAGCACTGCTTCAGTATGATCCGCGGAAAAAAGACGCCTCTTTTTTTCAAGTTCGTCTTTTTCTTCCCGAAAAACCTTCAGGAGGCTTTCCTTACAAAAAGCGGAAGCACGATGAATCCCGCGCATCTTTCCGGATTATGCCTGAATCTGCGCTTTGACGGAAAGAGCCTGGTGCTTACGACCGGGAGTTCTCTGACCGTTTTTACGACAGACCGGTCGGCTGACCGGGCATGGGATGAGTACGTCCGGAAACTGTTTGCCGATCAGGGCATACTGGTTTCCGATCTCTAATTCAACAGAAAAACGCAGAGGTCAGAAGGCCTCTGCGTTTTCTTATGCGTTTTATATGCGTCATTTCGCGAGCAGCATCATCAGCTCGTTGGAACGTCTGACAAATCGGGTCATTTCTTCCTGGCTCAGCGGATGCTGTGAAATGCGGGCCAGATCGTACAGCTGTTCACAGATCACAGGCACGGACTGAGCCCTTTTATGCTTCAGCACGAACTGGACAAGCGGATGACCGGCGTTCAGGACGAGCGTCTCGTCTTCTCCCATGCCTCCCATGTCGCCCATGCCGTACATCTTCATCATATCCTTCATGCGGCGGGACTCTTCGGAGAGGGTCACGATGGCGGCGACGTCATCGTCTTTCATGTTCTCAACCTTCACCTGGAGCTTCTCATTTCCCAGATGCGTGCGGAATATCTCCGTCAGAGAATCCGCATCCTTCTGGTCGACCGCATCGCCTTTGAAGTGATCCGACAGTTCGG
The DNA here is from genome assembly GCA_902766945.1 of uncultured Lachnospiraceae bacterium. GTDB lineage: Bacteria > Bacillota > Clostridia > Lachnospirales > Lachnospiraceae > Chordicoccus. The sequence continues at coordinate 16,208 of CACXFK010000202.1, forward strand.
AGTCGATGCGGGCGAACTTGATGTGCTCGTTCCGCTGCTCCAGCTGCTGGATAAACGGCTGATCGATATTTTCCTTCAGAATGACCGCATCCGAACCGTTTTTCCTGAACATCGCGATATACTGGGCCTGCTGGACTTCGTCCGTCACATAGAAGACCGTCGCCTTCTCCGGCTCCTTCTCTTCAGCACCCGGTTCGGTTTCCGTCCCGTTTTCCTCAGCCGTTTCAGAGGCGGCGCTCCCGCCGTTTTCGCCGGTGTTCGCGGCCTCCCCGGCCTGGTCCTTCTCCCCGCCGTCCTCAGCGGAGGCAGGCGCAATCCCGTTTTTCTCCTCGTACTCTTTCAGGGTCAGGTACTTGCCGTCAAGATCCTTGAACAGCATATAGTCCATCATCTTATCCGCGAATTTGGTGTCCCTGATGCAGCCGTACTTAATAAACGGAGCGATGTCATCCCAGTTCTTTTCATAAGCGTCGCGGTCGGTCTTGCACATGCCGGACAGCTTATCCGCCATTTTCCTGGAAATGTATTCCGCAATCTTCTTCACGGTTCCGTCGTTCTGAAGCGCGGAACGGGAAACGTTGAGCGGCAGGTCCGGGCAGTCGATCACGCCCTTCAGCGTCATCAGGAACTCCGGAATCACCTCTTTGATGTTGTCGGCGATAAAGACCTGGTTGTTGTACAGCTTGATCTGGGATTCCAGTGCGTCATACTCGGTATTGATCTTCGGGAAATACAAAATGCCGCGGAGATTGAAGGGGTAATCCGTCTTCAGGTGAATGTGGAACAGCGGCTCCTTGTAATCGTGGAAGACTTTGCGGTAGAACTCCTTGTAATCGTCATCCGTGCACTCGGAAGGCATGCGGGCCCACAGCGGGTTTGTATCGTTGATGGGCTGTGGCACGGGCGCCTCCGGCATCGCCGGTGCTTCCTCTCCTTTTTCGGCCGCTTCGCGCACGGCCTTCTCGTGCTCTTCGAGTCTTCTCTTGTCCGCTTCTTCCGCGCGTTTTCTGGCCGCGCTGCCCTCATCCTCAAGATAGATCGGAGTCGGCATAAACGAGCAGTACTTCTCCAGAACTTCACGGATGCGGTACTCGTTGCAGAATTCAAGGCAGTCGTCATTTAAGAAAAGCGTGATCTCCGTTCCGGTCTCCGCCTTGCTTCCCTCTTCGATGCTGTAAGTGGACTGGCCGTCGCTCTCCCAGTGAACCGGCTTCGCATCCGGAAGATATGACTTCGTGTCGATATGGACCTCGTCCGCGACCATGAACGCGGAGTAAAATCCGAGGCCGAAGTGCCCGATGATCTGGCCGGCGTCCTTCTCGTCCTTATATTTCTCAAGGAAGGCCGTTGCTCCGGAAAAAGCGATCTGCGTGATGTACTCGACGACCTCGTCCTCGGTCATGCCGATTCCGTTATCGACGAACTTGAGCGTTTTCTCGTCCGGGTTCACGATAACGTGAATCTCGTACTGATGTCCGTCCTCAGGCCGGTACTCGCCTACGCCCTCCAGCTTTTTCAGTTTCGTCACGGCATCGCAGGCATTTGCGACCTGTTCGCGGACGAAAATATCATGATCCGAATAGAGCCACTTTTTTATGATCGGCAGCATGTTTTCGCTGTTGATCGAAAGATTTCCAGTTTTTGCCATATCGATTGTCACTCCTTTTATCTTCTGCGGCTTTCTCTTGCACCGCTTATTACTGCTGGTGTTTCCCACAAAGTACAATATAGTCCCGGGCCGATAGAAAGTCAAGAAAAAACTAGCACTCTTTCGAATCGAGTGCTAGCAACATTTTCCACATCATTCATTTTCTGTCCGGTCCGGCATTCAGGTATGCCAGGGATTGGCCGGATCCGGATCTGTCGGATCCCATCCCCTGCGCTCGTCCCCGGGATCAATGTAAAGCGATTCAGGCTTGCCGAGCGGGCCGGCCGTTACGTCGTCGTCATAGATGACGCACGGGAAGCCGGTCGGGCAATTGTCATAGATCCACTTCACATCCCCGACCGTGAGCCGGATACAACCCAGCGACGCCGAGGTGCCGAGCAGATTATACTCCTCATATTCCAGATCCGAGACGCTCTGCGTGAAATACGGAACCGAGTGGAACAGGATATGCCCTTCGATCCGGGTCGCGTACTGCCCCCAGCAGTCCTCGAAGAGATATCTCCAGCGTTCCCGTTCAAGCGTGATAAAATATCCGAGCGGGGTTGTCGGGCCGGTACTGCATACGAAAGCCCTGACCGGCATCGTGTAGCGGCCGGCGGCATCCTGCTGATAGACCGTGACCGTATTCATGGTCCGGTTGACGGCAACCAGATAAGGCTGTCCTTCTTTTCCGGTGAGATCCCAGTAAACCCCGTAACGGTACCCTTCATAGTCAATGACGTGATCCGCGACCGTCACCATTCTCTCAATGAGTGTCTTCTTGCCCGAAGCGTCCGACGCGGTATAGCGGATCAGCGTGGAACCGGGAACACTGGTGTCCACCTGCTTCACGTCGGCCGTAAGAACCGGCGCGGGATCATAATCATCCGATACAGTGACCCCGTCCATCACGTCGAAGACGCCCCCGAGTTCCACTGCCGTATTTTCGGCGCCCCGGATCACGGGTGCTTCCTGGTCCGGGGAGAGCACTTCGATCTCCGCTTCCGCTTCCGCCGTATTGCCGGCTTCGTCTTCTGCCAGGATCTTCACGGTCATCGGTCCTTCCTCTTTGCACTCCAGAGACGTCCCGCCTCCTTCAAAAGTGCAGGTCACCGCACCGTTATCGCTGACCGACTCAATGAGATCGGCCACGTCCACGCTCTCTCCGGCTTTGATCCTGAAAGGCATTTCCTTCAGTGTTATGCGCGGCGGTGTCGTGTCGACGACATTGACATAGACGGGCAGGCTTTCCGTCCCGAGGGTGTACATCACCTCATATCGTCCGGGCGTCTTTGTATCCAGCTCCGCAGAGGCGATCTCGACCTGTTCCCTGGACGCATGCACGAGCGATTTCACCATGGACCACTCGTCAAATGTATCCCCGGCCTCAATCTCCGTCTCCTGCGCCGCGATCACAAGCGCCGGCTTCTGATTCAATACATAGAACCACAGGTAAGCCGCGGCTATGACACACAGAAATCCGGTGATCAGGATCGCGGAAAGAAGCGCCTTGTTCACTCCGGTATGTTCCTTTTGAGGTTTCTCTTTTCTTGCCATCAGACTCCTTTATTCATCATAGTCTTCATTTTCATAATCGGCGTCAGCGTCCTCAAGATAGGCCTCGTCATATTCAGACACATCTTCCGAACCGCCTTCTTCATCGTAGGAATCCTCCGTGAAGACCTCGAACTCACTGCTCTCACCGCCGGATCCTTCTTCTTCGTCGGACCACTCCTCGTCGTACTGCTCCTCGTCGTCCCAGTCTTCGTCGTAGTCCTCGTCGTCCCGGTCCTCATCATCTTCTTCATGATCGGTCTTGGGAGAATACATCTCATTTTCGAAGCTCTCAACATGATTCCATCGGTCATAGATGATCACCGGCGTACTGATCGAAACCATCTCATAGAGCGGCTCCATCTTGTACAGCGGCGTATTGATACAGCCGTGGCTTCCGTCGTACAGCCAGATATCATCTCCGTACTCATCCCGCCAGGAGCTGTCATGGATGTGAATCCCGCTCTCATGTATGTTGAGGACGAAATCCGCGTGGGATTCGCCGTAGCTTCCCTTCATCACATGATCGGTCAGCTTGTTGAGAACCTGCACCACCATGGTGGGCGTCGCGCGCTTCGGAGTCGCCGTGCCGGACACGATGCTGGTGTCGAGCGCAAGCTCCCCGTCCTGATAATACCACAGGTGCTGTTCGTCCAGACTGATCTCAATGTAGGTGCTGCCGAAATCAGACAGGCCGCCTTCGTCCCGGTCCATCGCGTAGTGATACCAGGATAAGGCAATCATCTGGGATACATGGCTGTTCAGCGCGGCCGCGATCAGATCGGCCGACTCACTGACGTTCATCATGTAGCCGTAGTTGTCGTACTCACTGCCGCCCACTTCGATGACATCGCCTTCGGTCGTCCTGAACTGCCGCGTCTTCCCGTACGTATTATACTTCTCGGCCAGCTGATTCGTGTATTCCGTGATCGCGTCGCTCCGGAAAGAGATCTGTCCATCCTCATAGGTCATCCACGGAAGGAATGTCGAGCGGTCCAGCGTCTCGTAGGTGTTGCCTTCCAGAGATATCGTGATCTCCACGCTCTGCGCCTGATCCAGGGCCGCAAATTCATCCATAAGATCCGGGTCATCCGCATAGAGCGAGGCCGTCTTATAGCAGCCGAGCTCCGACAGATTGATTTCGGACGCGCCGCTTTCAATGGCCTCTTCGGCGCATGCAATCACTTTCTCTTCGTCGAGGCGGTTTCCGTCAACCGCTTCGATCAGCACATAGCCGTTTTCCCCCTTCTCAATGTGCGCGTTCACCGGGTCCTGAATATCCGGATCCGTGATCGCGTCCAGCGAGCGGACGGCTTCAGCCAGCTTGTCACGGCTGTAATCAAAGCCTTCTTCCGTTGTCAGGACCGTTGGCTCCATGTAGGCAATCGGCCACTTGTAGATGTTCTGTCCGTCGATCAGCTGTTCAAATGTATCGCCGGTCGTAAAATGGTAATCGACGTCGTCATAGCGGATCTGTTCGGACGTGCCGTCCATCTCCTTGATTTCCAGCACCCGCCCGGCATAGGTTTCCTTAAATCTTTCTTCAGCCTCTGCGGCCGTCATCCCGCTGTAATCAATGCCGTTGACCGACGTATTCGGGAGGAATTTTCCCACCCACTGCTGGCAGACATATGCATAATATCCCGCTGCCGAAGCAAAGAGGACCAGAAACAGCAGCAGCGCTATATGCGCCGCCAGATTTTTCTTTTTTTTCCTTCTGCGTTTCGCCATTATTAGTGCTCCCCGTACACCCCTTTATACCGCCTGTGAAGAAGCACAGACACTTTCATAATACCTTAAAATGATGAAATCGGCAAGCCGTCAGTATTCAATCCCCCGTCTTGCGGGCGTTCCCTTTAAATACGGGTGCTTTCTGCACTCGATATAAGACACATATTCCGCCCGTTCCTCAAGGAGCGGAAAAGAACCTCTTCCGGTCATGACTACTTCCAGTTCCTCCGGAATCCGGTCTGTAAAACGGATCAGCTCCGCTTCTTCAATCAGCCCCGTCCGGACAGCCGAGAGCGCTTCGTCCAGAATCAGCACGCCCCTGACCTCCGCCTTTTCCGGATCCGGCGGTTCCGGGAGTCCCCCCGCCCATGCACAGGCGCCGCTCAGCACCCGGCGGATGGACGCGGCGGCCGCGGTGCGCTCTTCTTCGTTCATCCGGAATGAAAAGCCGAGAAACGTATCCATGATGAGAACCGTTACGCCGGGAAGATGTCTCAGAACAGAAATTTCGCCGGATGATCCGTCTTTCATCACCTGGGCAAAAAGCACCGGAATGCCACGGCCTGCCGCCCGGACCGCAAGTCCGGCCGCTGCCGTCGTTTTTCCTTTTCCGGATCCCGTATAGAGCTGAAGCATGCCATTCCTCCCTCATGCAGACCGCACGCAGGCGGGCAGAGACAAATCGTCCCTGCCCGCCTGAGATCTTTTATTCCATTATTCGCTTATCCCAGTACACCGCTCTTGGAATTCTTCAGGACCGGAATCTCCGTCGTATCTCTGTCATCGATATGACTGCCGGAGTACTTCTTCGTCTCCGCCGCGATCACACCGGACAGGAACAGCACCGCCAGGATATTCGGTATCGCCATCAGGCCGTTCAGAAGATCCGCAAGATCCCAGATCAGATTCAGTTCCACGATCGAGCCGATGAAGACGCCCGCGACCCAGAGAACCTTATACGGCATGATGATCTTTTCACCGAGCAGATAGACTGCGCAGCGCTCGCCGTAGTAATACCAGCCGAGGATCGTCGAGAACGCGAATGTAATGAGGCCGACCAGAAGAATCGGAAGACCGATATACGGAATCATCGAAAACGCCTTGCTGGTCAGTTCGCTTCCGTTGCCGGACAGACCGTCGATGGACGGATGCTTGATAATAGAAGAAACCAGAACAAGTCCGGTCATCAGGCAGATGATGACGGTATCCCAGAATGTGCCGGTCATCGAAACGAGAGCCTGGCGCTTGGGATTGCGGGTCTGAGCCGCCGACGCAACCAGCGGCGCGGAACCCATACCGGATTCATTTGAGAAAAGTCCTCTGGCGAAACCGTAGCGGCAGGCTGTCGCCACCGTGGCACCGACAAAACCGCCGCCGGCTGCCTGTGGGTTGAACGCGGACGTGACGATCGTCACGATCGCCTGACCGAGCACGTCGTGATTGATGATCAGGATGATGATGCAGCCGACCACGTAGAACAGCGCCATAAACGGAACCAGCGCTTCCGATACGCGTGTGATGGACTTGATGCCGCCGATGATGACCAGACCGACCAGAACGGCGAGGATCACGGCGATCACGATCGCGGGTGTGCCGAAATTGGTGGTGAAGTTCGCCGCCACCGCATTGGCCTGGACCGTACATCCGATACCGAATGCGCAGACAGCCGCAAGAACCGCGAAGATGATGCCGGCCCATTTCGCGTGAAGACCGCGGTCGAGCGCGTACATCGCGCCGCCGATCATCGTGCCGTTCTCACTCTTTACGCGGTACTTGACACCGATCAGCGTCTCGGAATACTTGGTTGCGATGCCGAAGATACCGGTCAGCCACATCCAGAGCACCGAACCGGGGCCGCCAAGCGCGATCGCGGTTCCGACGCCGATGATATTGCCGGTTCCGATGGTGGAACTAAGCGCGGTCGTCAGCGCTCCGAACTGAGAGACGTCGCCTTCCGCGTCAGGGTCTTTGGTTACCGACATACGGATCGCCTTAAAGATATCCTTCTGGATGAACCCGGTTCTGATCGTCATAAAGATATGCGTCCCGAACAAAAGGATGATCAGGGGCCAGCCCCAGAGAAATCCGTCAATTGTTCCGATGAGTTTTCCAAAGCTCATAGTGTGCATTTCCTCCCTTTTCCTTCTACGGCATCTGCCTGTCCCGGCTTTCGCACGAACCAGACAGTCTTATTTTACAATTAACACTTTGACAATGCAACGCTTTTCTGTATTGCATTGTCAAAGTGTTTCGTTTTTTCTGTCCCGCTGTCATCCGAATACCGTAAATGCCGTCGCCCTGTCCTTTGCACAGCCGAGGATCACGTCCTGCGGCCATGCCACGCCGCAGTACCAGTAGCTGTTCTCCACATGTCCGGGATCATTGACCGCGATCGCGCCGTTCGGCAGAACGCCGACCAACAGGATGTAATGTCCGCCTGTCGTAAACGGCGGCGAGCCGACGTGCTCCATGACCGGCTGTCCGTTCTTCAGGGCCATCAGCACCTCGTTGAAATCACCCGTCATATAGGCATCCACGCCGTACATCGCGGCACTCATCACACCGACGGTCACCGCGGAGCCGCCCCCGGCGATATACTGCCCGTTCTCCTTGAAGTCGACCGGGGCCACAACCCTCTGCAGGATATAGGATAAGGCCATGGCTGTCGAGAAGAAGCCGCATCCGGCCTGGCTCATTGTGTGCCCGTTGACGTTGAAGGAGACAGACGGCCACTCCGTATACATCCAGTCCCCGTTCACAAAATATCCGGCGGACTGATTGAAATACGGCACCATCATCACGCCGTTGGCATCGACCGGACGGCTTGGCGAGATGCCGGACGTCGTCTGCGGCGCGTCCCTTAAAAGAATATGATTCCAGAAAGCCTCGTCCGAGTGCCGCATGGACTCATCAAGAAGGCTGCTGACATGTGCGGTGATCGCTTCGTTGATCGTATCCGCCGAAAGAAAATACTCTCCTCCTCTCGTGATGCAGGCCTGATAGACATAGACTTGTTCGCCGTCCTTCGCGGCCACGTAATCAGCCCCGTTGTCGCAGACATAATAGTAGACCGTGTTTTCAGACGCGTCGATATGATCGGACAGCAGCTGGACGCCCATCCTGTTTTTCAGGATCGTCTCCTTATGCAGACGTTTTTTTGCCTCCTCTGCCTCGATCGCTTTCATCTGCCAGAAGGAAAGCCGTTTCTCGACAAGTTCCCTGGCCGCATCCAGTCCGGACAGCACGCGTTTCTTTCCCGTACCGGCCGCGCCTTGGGCCTCCGCCGTGACAAGAGAGGCGGATAGAAAGATAATAAGGCAGGCCGCGGCAAACGCCGCGAATACAGCTGTTCTGCCCCTGACATATGCTTTCGTCATGCTATTCCTCTTCAGAGGTCTCATGGAAGAGATCCTCATCCGTGCCTGTATAAAGCTCATTTTTGACGACGGGTACGGTATTGGCCCGGTCATAGATCACGACCGGCACGCCGTCCCAGATATTTTCATAGATTGTCTTGACGGCGTTATACGGTGTATTGATGCAGCCGTGGCTGCCGTCATAAAGCCAGATATCGCCGCCGTATTCATCGCGCCACGAGCTGTCGTGGATACAGATGCCGTTATGCATGATGGCGATCACGTAATTCGCAAAAGCGGCGCCATAGGATCCCTGCATCCGATGATCCGTCAGCTTGTCGAGGACCTGGAAGCAGCCGGTCGGCGTCGCGCGCGACTCCGTGGCGAGTCCCGACACAATACCGGTCGAGACGATGATCTCCCCGTCCACGTAATACCACATGCGCTGTTCGTCAAGACTGATCTCGACGTATGTGTTCCCGAAGTCGCTTCCGATCTCGTTTCGCTCGAGGCCGAACTGATTCCAGGTACAGCTCACCTTCTGAGACGTACCCTTAAGGAGCGCGTCCCGGATCGTGGATGCGGTCTTTTCCAGATCCATGTCGTAGCCGAAATTGTCATACTCGCTCCCGCCGACTTCGACGATATCGCCCGCATGGGCTTTCAGCTTTCGCTTATGCCCGTACGTGCTGTACCGGTCATACAGCGAAGATGCGTACGCATACGCCTTGTCCGAACTGACGGACATGACGCCGGTATCAAAGTCATACTCGAGCCAGTCCCCGTAGATCTCTTTGGTCAGTTCCTCGGTCACGCCGCCTTCCATATCAATGGATATAACGGCCTCCTGGAAGAGCCGGACCGGCTCATAAAGCGCGTTCAGCGTCTCGTCATCCGCATAGACGGAAGCCTTCTCGTAGCAGCCGGCTTCTTCAAGGTCAATCTCTCTCCCGCCCGCATGAATGGTTTCGGCAACCGCTTCATACAATCGTTCCTCGTTCAGCCGGTTTCCGTCGTCCGCCTCGACAAGTTCATAATATCCGCCGTTTTCCGAACGGCCGATATGCGCGTCGGCCGGATCACGGATCTCATCTCCCGACACGCACTCTAAACCGGCAAGCGCAGAGCGGAGTTTTTCTTCGTCAAATACGGCGCTGCCGATTGTCCTGAGGTCCGTCTTCACATACGGGGTCAGCGGCCACTTCAGATAATTCTGGTGAAGCACCATTTTCGAAAATGACGGATTCATCGACAGCGCATAGCCGATGGCCTCCCCGTCTATGACCTCTTCGTTCCCTTCAAGCGTCCTGACTGTCAACTTCCATCCGTCATAGGTATGGCGGTACACCTCTTCCGCTTCTTCAGCCGTCATATGACTCACATCGACGCCGTTTACTGATGTATTTCCCTGAAAGCGGCCGAACATCACGATCATGCCGGCGATATAGGCACCGAGCACCGACGCGCCGATCACGATCAGTACGATCCGGCCGAGCCGTTTCATTTTGTCCGGCCGAAGCCGTTTACGGTTTTCCCCTGGCAACTGATTCTCTCCCCTTATATCACTCCGCCTTCAGAAGATCAGAGCTGCGTCTCGACAAAGATGCTGTAGATCGCCCGGATCGCCGTTTCGAAATCATCATTGGCGACGCCGATGATGATGTTGAGCTCGGAGGAGCCCTGGTCAATCATCCGGACATTCACCCGGGCATGGGCCAGTGCCGAGAAGACGCGTCCGGCCGTGCCGCGCGTTGAACGCATGCCGCGCCCGACGACCGCGATCAGAGCCAGATCCGATTCAATCTCCACACTGTCCGGCTGGGACAGCCTGTGGATCGCGGATACCACTCTCTGCTCCTTGTCCATGAATTCACTCTCGTGCACGACAACGGTCATCGTATCGATGCCGGAAGGCATGTGCTCGAATGAGATATCATTTTCCTCAAAAGCCTGCAGAACCTTTCTGCCGAACCCGATCTCCGAGTTCATCATGGCTTTTGTGATGAGGACCGCGCAGAACCCCTTCTTTCCCGCGACGCCGGTGATCGTGTAAGCAGGTTTTTTCGCGGTGCTCTCCACGATCCAGGTGCCCTCGTCAAGCGGTCTGTTCGTATTCCGGATGTTGATCGGGATGCCCTTTGAGCGCACCGGGAAAATGGCGTCCTCATGAAGAACGGCCGCGCCCATGTAGCTGAGCTCCCGCAATTCCCGGTAGGTGATGGTATGGATCGCCACCGGATTGTACACGATATGGGGATCCGCAACCAGGAAACCGGACACGTCCGTCCAGTTCTCATAGATATCCACCTTGGCGGCGCTGGCCACGACGGACCCCGTCACATCGGATCCTCCGCGTGAGAACGTGCGCACGCGTCCGTCTTTCCCCTGTCCGTAAAAGCCCGGAATCACGGCCCGTTCCGTCTGCTTCAGGCGGGCGGAAAGAACCTTCTCCGTCTTGTAGGTGTTGAGCGCACCTTCTTCATTGAAGAAAATGACTTCATACGGATCGATAAACTCATATCCCAGATAAGCAGCCATCACCTTTCCGTTCAGGTATTCGCCGCGCGACGCCGCATAGTCCTCATACGGCTCCTCTTTCATCACGCGCCGGATCTCATTGAACTCATCCTCAAGGGACAGATCGAGGGACAGCCCGGTGACAATCTCCTCATACCGGGCCCTGATCGCCGTAAGAAGCGCTTCAAAATCATCTCCCTGTGAGGCGGCGGCATACAGATCCAGGAGCATATCCGTCACCTTCACGTCACCGGCGGAGCGCTTCCCGGGAGCACTCGGCACGACATAGATACGTGATTCATCTGCGCGGATGATATCCCCGACTTTCCGGAACTGGTGCGAATCCGCAAGGGAGCTGCCGCCGAACTTGACCACTTTTCTCATACTGACCTTCCTCCTGAAAACGCTGCTGCTTTTCAAGCAGCAGCGGACATATACGCCATAATAGCACAAATCGTATGCGCCTGCATACATGGAATCTGAATTTTATCCCAGCGGGATTTCCACCACTTCCGCCATACGGACCAGACACGCCTCGATCTGGGACGCGATCTCATCTGCCATGCGCGAGGTGATCTCTTCATTTTTCTTCTCTTCCAGATTCCGGAAAAACGACTCCCTGACGTCCTCGGAGATTGAGCCGATCCTGGATGTAAACCCGTTTTTCGGGACCAGCTTTCTCACGGTCTTCGGAATACGGGCATCCATGAGTGCCTTCTGCATGCGCTTTTTCCCGAGGATCAGCACGAGCAGCGAAACCGCGGCCCCGGCGATGATGCCCTCCGGCCCGCTCGAGATCATCGCGATCCCGGAACCTCCGCAGATCAGTCCGACAAGGATCGATATGATCGAATCGATCATCAGCGTGATCTCTTCCACCGCAAACATGTTCCGGGCATCCAGCCCGATGTTGACGTCCGAAACGTTCAGATAGGAATTGAGGCTGAGCGCCGTGTACGGCACATGATGACGGACGCAGATCGGAATCGTATACTCCTCGATCTCGTCCGCGACCGGCTTCAGCCACTTACTGATTGTCTGCTTCAAAATGGCGCGTGCTTCGTCGGATTCCAGATAGGAAGCGATCTCTTTCTCAAGTTCCCCGTCCGTGTCGCTCAGTGATTCGATGCCTCCGCTGCGCCACCGCTCGAATACCGGCGCCGCGGCATTTTGAAGGATCGGCTCCACCATGGCGTCGACAGCGGAACGGTAGAGCCCGTCGATGTGGTTCTCCACGATCGCGTCAATGGTCGCGGAATTCTTGAGTTCTTCGATCTCCTCCCTGAAGAGGCGCAGCTCCGCATCGATCCTGCCGCTCCATGCAAGTCCGCGCGAAACGGAAAACTCCGGTTCGGCCCCCATGATCACGACGGCGTCGGGGAAGATCTCGCGGCACCAGGTCCGGATCTCCGCAAGCTTGGACACGCCGCCCGTCAGGAACAGCAGTTCGGGCATATCCCCGGACAGATTGTCCCGGACGTCCTGAAGACTTTTGATAAACACATCCCGGAACGAATGACGGCCAAGGCGTTCCGACGGCCGGCCAAGGAGCTTCCCCGCGATCTCCTCATTCATCCGGATCGTAAGGCGCAGAGGTCTGTCATACTGGATCAGGATCGTCTCCCTGCACGGATTGTCCTTCCAGTACTCAGGCTCTGAAAAATACCGCTCCTTCAGCTTTCTCGCCGCAAACTCACAGTAGTTTTTCCATGGTTCGCTCTCGTCAAAGACGCGGCGGATCTCGTCGGCATGGCCGGATGCACGGACCGCTTCCTCAAGGAGGATCTCATCCATCACGCCTCCGCCGAGCGACACTTCGCCGGCCGTGCGCATCTCGACCTCTTTGCCTCCGTACACATAAGCAAAGTCGGTCGTCGACGAACCGATATCGACGACAAGAACCGGTTTGGACAGGATGTCCTGTCCGATCTGCAGATGCCGGGACTGGCAGGCGCTGATCAGCGCCGCCCTGGACTCAGAGATGATCCGGACGGGCGGATAGAGCGCCTTCTCAAAGATCTCCCTGTATTCCTCGCGGACGTGTTTGTCCCATCCGGCCGGACAGCCGATATAAAAGCAGCAGTCTTCACCGCGTGTAAGGGCACCGCTTTGATACAGCTCGCAGAGGACGCCCGATGAAAAATGCCTGATGTCCGAAGCGCTTGCCGGGTCTGTCAGAAAGCGGCTCTTGAAACGCAGCTTCCGCTTTACCGCGTTCTGGACATAGCACGCCTTTTCCCCGATGAGGAGCGTCCCGTCCTGAAGCAGTGCATAAGCGGATATGAAGCTCTTCGCATCTCCGACCGGGATCATCACGGGGACGCCGTCTTCCCGGTCTGTCAGGAAGGAAATGGCGCACTCCGCGTCCCCCAGGTCAAATCCGAAAAAACGATTCATAGGCGTTTCTCCCTCACTTTCCCGCCTGCACATCGTATGCCGCCAGTCCCCGTTTGATCACGGTTCCATCCGCGACAAGCGCCGGACGCAAGGTCCCTCTCTTTGAAGAAGGCATCCGGTCGAACCAGGCTGCATGCTCATCCGAATCATCCACCACTTCAATCCCGCGGGTATGCAGGTAGAAGCGCAGTTCCTCAATCCGTTCCTTCATGTACTCGCCGTCCCCGCTGTAAGAAGCTTCGAAAAGCCCCGCGTAGAGGCCCGCTTCCGCCTCGCTGATCCGGGCGGCGGCTTCTCCTTTCAGCCGTTTCTCTCCGGCTGCGTCATCAGAAGACGCTTCCATCAGGCACTGGTCGGCCACAACCATCACGCTGTGCAGACAGCGGTACATCTTCGCGGCGTCAATAAGCTGCTCAAACTTCTGCTCCTTCTTTGTCCGGACCGCTCTGCCCGTTCCCGCGAAGAAGCCGGCGGCAAGACAAAGTGCGGCGCCTGCCGCCATCAGAACGAGCGCCGGAAGAGACGGTGCCTTACCGATCATCCCGCTCTGGAAAAACAGGCCTCCTCCAAGGAAGAACAGCCCGGCTGCAAGAAGCACAATCACCCGCACTGCGGCCTTGCTCTTTCCGATCCCGCTTTGTTCACGGGCGGAGGCGCTGCGTTCCCAGCACCGGATTTCTCCCGCCGTGTCCGCAAGGCGCATCGCCATCCTGACCGTGCGCATGATGCGGGACAGAGACGCAAGAGATGTCTCTCCGCTCAGTTCTCCCGCACCGGCTGCGGCCAGATGATCGATTTCCGATTCAAGAACAGGGACCGCCCTCTCGGGGGTCCCTGCCTGTTCCAATGCGGAAATCAGTTTTTCTTTATCCTGTTCCAAAAGCTCCGTGAGCTTCATGCCGAAATACCCTCCCGGCTAAGTAAATCAATCAGAACTTGAAGTTAAGAAGCGAGCTGAGCAGGTCCGTTCCGTCTTCCGCTGCGCTCTGAGCGGGCTGACTGCCGCCGAACAGGCTGCCGAGGCCGCCGAGAAGTCCGCCAAGCCCGGAAGATGAAGACTGGGAACCGCCTCCGAGGATGCCGCCGACGAGATCCGCAAGGCCGCCCATATCCGCCGCTGTTTCAGGCGTATCGTCTTTGCCGGCCGTCGTCGTCGCGGACAGTGTGCTGAGCAGCGCCGGAGCCATCGACCCGAGCACAGACGATACCTGGTCGGAGGAAATGCCGGTCTGGGAAGACAGCTGGTTGATCATGCCGGATGTGTTGTCTCCGAAGATATGGCCGATGATCTTCTGCCCGTCGTTTACGTCCGCTTCAGAGATCTGGTCTTCCAGCGACTTCGTGCTCTTATGCTGCGAAAGCGCGCCCATCAGCGAACTGATGCCGGATGCGGAAGACGCGTTCTGTGTCATGGATTTCATCAGAAGCGGAAGCGCCGCCATCACAAGGGCGCTGATCGCCTTGCTGCTGACACCTGTCTTCTTGGAAAGAGACGATACGGACGAGTCCGAGGTCATGGATCCGAGTAACATGTTCAGTAAACTGCTCATTGCTTTTTCCTCCCTGGATAATAATGTATTCTTCCGTTCCGGAATCATTTCCGGCCCGTATTGCACAGATTGTTCTGCTTCGTGATGAGCCCTTACGCGCCTTTTACGGGACTTCCGCAATATTCGCAGCAGCCGTTCGCATCCGGAATCATCGTGGCTTTGCAGACCGGGCACGTCACCTTGATCTTCGGGGCCGCTTCCGCCGCGGCCTCTTCACGGACCGCATTGCGGCCTCCCAGAAGGACCTGTTTGATCCGGTCCGCCAGATCCAGATACTCCTGATATTCGGCATTCCAGACCGTGGCGCGTCCGGACGGCTGCACTGCGCCGGTCTGGATCCCGCCCGCGATCGCGCCGATGAGGCTGCCGACCGTATCCGCAAGTCCGCCGTTTCCCGGTCCGCCTGCCGTAAATCCGGGATCGTTGATGCTCCTTGTCCCGGTCTCGATCGAGCCGTTGTTTAAGTCAAAGCGCATCTCGTCAAAGTACGGATGATTGACGCGCACGATCATATGGAAATCATAGCGGTACTCGTACTGCTTCGGGTTATAGCTCACGCTGTTCCCGTCTTTGTCCTTATCCATGAGCTCCGAGCGGTCTTCGTCCACGTCGAGATCCACTCCCGTCACCTGGGCGAAATCCAGCACATCCGGATTGGCTTCCACGAGATCCCGCGAAGCGCTCGTGATCATAAACTTCCTTGCGTCCTCATCGACGAGCAGCTTCTTATAACCTCTCCCGAGATTCAAAGTCGTATGAAATGCGGCGACAACCGCTTTGTTGTCCTCGCGGTACTGAAGCTGCTCCTTGATCTCTTCAAGCGTACTGTGCCGGCGGTCGTTAAACCAGGGAGACAGTTTCGAGGCACATTTTTTACAGAGATTGGCGTCTTCCAGTTTCTTGTTTCCGAGGAGTCCGATCTTCTCGCCGCAGACATCACAATACTTTTTATCGAAAAGTCCCATATGCCGCTCCTTTCCCTAAACTGTGCTTAGTGCCGGTGGCTCTGATCTCACGGCCGGTTCCGCCGCATTCAATCTTTGACACAGGATTCTCGTGACTTCAGTCATGAGAGGAATGTGCAGGAGAAACTCGTCTTTGACATGAGTCCAAAG